>NZ_JBVJHH010000011.1:152190-261314 GCF_055586905.1 Streptosporangium sp. NPDC048886 | reverse complement strand
GGGCGGCGTGTGGGCGCTCCCGCTGGGGGGGGGCGGCCGGGCGGGGGGGGGGTCGGGGGGGGGGTGGGGGGGGTGGGGGGCGGCGGGCCCCGGGCCGGACCCCTCACCCGCGTCACGGCGGAGCCCACACCGCGCGGCGGCCGGCCGGACGCCCCGTACGGCGGCGCCGGCCGGCGATCCCGTCGCGGCGGCTAGCGGGAGGCCTCGTCCAGCATCGCCAGCTCGTCGTCCCGCAGGGTCAGCCCGGCGACCGCGAGCAGCGGCTTGAGCTGCTCGACGCTGCGGGCGCTGGCGATCGGCGCGGCCACCGTGGGCTGGGCGGCCAGCCAGGCGAGCGCGACGGTGGCCGGGGCGGCGTCGTGGGCGGCGGCCACCTTGTCCAGGGCCTCCAGCACCCGCGGACCGCGTTCGGTCGCCAGGTAGGCCGACGCCTGACCGGCGCGGGGGCTGTCCACCTCGACCCCGGGCCGATACTTGCCGGTCAGGAAGCCGCGGGCCAGGCCGAAGTACGGGGTGCTGGTCAGCCCCGCCGCGGCGACCACCTCGCGCAGCGCGCCCTCGTAGTCGCGCTCCAGCAGGTTGTAGTGCTGCTGCAGCACCCCGTACCGGGCCAGGCCGTCCCGCTCGGAGATCGCCAGCGCCTCGGCCAGCCGCTCGGCGCCGTAGTTGGAGGCGCCGATGTTGCGCACCTTGCCCTCGCGGATCAGGGAGTCGAACGCGCCGAGGGTCTCCTCCAGCGGAGTCTCGGCGTCGTCGATGTGCGCCCAGTACAGATCGATGTGGTCGGTCCGCAGGCGGCGCAGCGAGTCTTCGGCCGCCGCGCGGATGTTGGCCGCCGACAGGCCGCGACGGCCGCCCAGCGAGCCGACCTTGGTGGCCACCACGACCTGGTCGCGGTTGCCGCGGGAGACCATCCACTCGCCGATGATCGTCTCCGACTCCCCGCCGGAGTGCCCGGGGGCCCATTCGGAGTAGACGTCGGCGGTGTCGATGAAGTTGCCGCCCGCTTCCGCGTAGGCGTCCAGGACGGCGAACGAGGCGTCGCGGTCGGCGGTCCAGCCGAATACGTTGCCCCCCAGGCAGAGGGGGAAAAGGTTCAGCTCAGAAATGCTCATGGTCGTCAGCTTATTGGCTGAATAATCGCGCACTCAGCGGGCATCCCGGCAGGCTGCCGGGCAATTATTATGTCCGGCGTCAATAGGGACGGTCGGAGGCTCTCATGGCACCCGGTTCACGGCTACGCGGACTCCTCATCGGCGCTGTGATCGTGGGCGGGCTCTGCGTCCTGCTCGTGGCCGCCGCGATCGCCCTGGCCGTCAACCAGCGCCACCCGGCCCCCGCGCCGGCCGCCTCCCCCGCCTCCGCCCAGCCGTCGGAGACCTCCGGCGGCGCCGAGGTGGTCAAGGAGCGGCGGCTCGGCGGACGCAGGATGGAGCTGACCCTGCGCTCCCCGGCCCTCGACGGCGTCACCACGGTCCGGCTGCTGCTGCCCGAGGGATGGTCCAAGGACTCCGGCCGGAGCTGGCCGACGCTCTGGCTGCTCCACGGGGGACTGGACGGCTACCAGGCATGGTCGAAGTCGGACATCGAGGAGCTGACCGAGGACGCGCAGGTCATCGTGGTGATGCCGGACGGAGGCAGGTGCGGCAGCTACTCCGACTGGTACAACGGCGGCGACGGCGGTCCGCCCCGGTGGGCGACCTACCATCTGAAGGAGCTGCTGCCCCTGCTGGAGAGCCGCTACGCCGCGAGCGGGGAGCGGGCCGTCGCCGGATACTCCATGGGCGGTCAGGGGGCGATGCTCTACGCCGCGACCGGGAACTTCCGGGCCGCGGCCTCCTTCAGCGGGGCGGTGCACATCCTCATGCCAGGAGTCGACCTGGCCGTCATGCTCGGCACCACCGCGGGCTGCTTCGGCACCGACTGGAAGCGCATCTGGGGCGACCCCCATGACGACCGCGGGATATGGCAGGCCCACGACCCCTACCACCTGGCGGGCAGGCTCCGCGGGGTCCGGCTCTACGTGGCCGCCGGTGACGGCCGCAAGAGAGAGGGCGAGCTCTTCGGCGACATCACCGAGGAGCTCGCCGACCGGGCGGCCAGATCCTTCACCGGCCGGCTCAAGGAGCTGGGCATCCCCGTCGAGACCCATTTCTACAGCGGACGTCACAACATGACCTACTGGAACGGGGAGCTCCGCCGCGCGCTGCCGATGCTGCTCGACGCCATCGGCGCCAGGTGAGCCGCCGGCCGGGCCCGCCCGGGCGGGCCCGGCTCCCGCCACGGGCCGTACGGGGTGGCCAGAGGGCCGCCGGGACGGTCAGTGGCCGCCGGACAGGTCCATGTCGCGTGGGGTGAGCAGCCACACCGCGACGGCGGCGGCCAGCATGAGGCCGCCGCCGGCCGCGCCGGTCACGGCCAGCGAGTCGGTGAAGGCGGCCTGGGCCTGGCGGGCCAGCTCGGCCCCGGCCCGGCCGGCGCCTCCGGCCACCTCCAGCGCCCCGCCCAGCGACTCGCGGGCCACCTCGGCGGCCCGGCCGGTCACGCCCGCCATGACCGGCTCGGACGGCGCGAGCCCGCCGCGGTAGACCGCCGCGGCGACGCTGCCGAGGACGGCCACGCCCAGCGCCCCGCCCAGCTCGTAGCTGGTCTCCTCGATCGCGGCGGCGCTGCCGGCCCGCTCGGGCGGCGCGCTGGACATGATGACCGCCGAGGCGATCGCCAGCGACCCCATGCCCACGCCGATCAGCAGGAGCGCCGCGGCCACGGCCGGGTAGGAGAGCGGGGCCGGTGCGGCGAAGAGGACCAGGAACCCCGCCCCGGCGACGGCCAGACCGCCGGCGAGCACCGTCCTGGTGCCGACCCGGACGGCCAGGCGGGGGGCCAGCGGCGAGACCAGCCCCGCGCCGGCCGCGGTCGGCAGCAGCCGCACCCCGGTCTCCAGCGGGGAGTAGCCCTGGACGAGCTGCATCCACTGGGCCATCAGCAGCAGCATCCCGGCCATCGCGACGGAGGTGGTCAGCGCGGCGACGGTGCCCGCGGTGAAGGAGGGACGGCCGAACAGGCGGACGTCCAGCAGCGGATCGGGCCGGTCGAGGCAGCGCCTGACGAACCAGACCAGCGTCACCACCGCGACGGCCAGGGAGATCGGCACGCTGGGATCGCCGAACCCCTCCTTGCCGAGGTGCTTGATCGCCCACACCAGGGCGACCATCCCCACGATGGACAGCGCCGTGGCCGTCGCGTCCCAGCGGCCCGGGCGCGGATCGCGGGACTCGGGCAGCAGGAGGAGGCCCGCGACGACCGCCGCGACCATCACCGGGACGTTGACCAGGAACGCGGCGTGCCAGCTGAACCTCTCCAGCAACGCGCCGCCGAGGATCGGGCCCAGCGCGCCGCCGAGCGCGGCCATGGCCGACCAGACGCCCAGCGCGGTGGCCCGCTCGCGCGGATCGGTGAACAGGGTGCGGATCATCGACAGGGTGGACGGCATGATCATGGCGCCGCCGATGCCGAGGAACGCCCGCGTGACGATCACGTCGCCGGGGCTGTCGGCCACCAGCACCGCGGTCGAGGCGAGGCCGAAGATCGCGAATCCGGTGAGCAGCATCTTCTTGCGGCCCCACCGGTCGCCCAGCGCGCTGACCGTGACGAGCAGGCCGGACAGCACGAGCGCGTAGACGTCCACCATCCACAGCAGCTGCACCGAGTCCGGCTTCAGGTCGGCGGAGATCGCCGGCAGCGCCACGTTGAGGATGGTCATGTCCATGACCACCAGCAGCAGGCTCGCGGACAGGACGCCGAGCCCCGCCCAGCGGCGCGGGTGCGGCGCGCCGAGTGCCGGTCCCCGTCCGGCCGCGCGCGTCATGCGGTCCCTCGCAGGAAGGTCTCGACCAGCAGCCGCTCGATGTCCCTGCGCGCGACGTCGCCCCGCCGCAGGCTCTCCCGCACGGCGATGATGAGGCCGTAGGCGGTGTTGCTGATCCACCTGACCGGCAGGCCGGGGCGGAGCACGCCGGCCCGCTGCGCGGCCAGGTAGAGCGCGAGCTCGCGCTCCTCCAGCTCGTCGGCGCGCTCGCGCAGCCCGGGCAGCTTGGTCATCACGTGCTCGGTCAGCGCGAAGCCGTACTCCTGCACGTCGTCCACCATGCCGGCGAGCAGGTCCCGCAGGGCGGCGGCGAGACGCTCGGGGTCGGCGGAGGCGGTGGCCTCCTCGATGGCGGCCCGCCGCTGCACCCGCTCCCAGCCGTCGAGCGCCTTGCGGCCGAGGACGGCCAGCAGCTCCTCCCGGCTGGCGAAGTGCCGGTGGAGCGTGGCGCGGCTGACCCCGGTGGCCTCGGCGATCTGGGCCATGGAGGCGGTCGGATCCTCGTTCAGGTGCTGTATCGCCAGGGCGATGATCTGGTCGCGACCCACGGCCACCATGCATCTCCGTTTCATATGAGACAACTTCGTCTCAAACACTACATGACCGTACCGACTCTTCCGGACGGCGCGCGTACGGCGCTCTCCCCCCGGCGGCATGGAAATCCGGCCTGGCCGGGGGCTATGGTCGGGCTGTGGGCAGCCTCAGACAGCGCTCCGGCAGGGCCGGGCGCCCGCGCGACACCTCGGATCCCGGCACGCGCACGCGCATTCTCGACGCCGCGGAGGAGCTGTTCGCCGGGGGCGGTTACGAGGCCACGCCCACCGCGGAGATCGCCCGGCTGGCCGGGGTGCCCAAGGGGCTCGTCTTCCACTACTTCCCGAAGAAGATCGACGTGCTGGTCGCCCTGGTCGACGAGCGCACGCTCGTGGAGGAGGCCCCCGAGGTGGAGGCGGTCCCCGGCGACGCGGCCGGGGCCCTGTCGCGGCTGGCCCGCCGGCTGCCGCTCAGCGCGTCCCCGGCGATGCGCCGCATCCTGTTCCGGGAGGCCGACACGCACGGCTCGGTCCGCGACCGGCTCGGCCGGCTGAACGGCGAGATCATCCGGCGGGCCCGGTTCGCGCTGGAGCTGGCGCTGCCCACGGCGCGCGGCGACGCCGCCCGGCTGGAGGTGGCCGCGGTCACCTTCGCCGCGGTCCTGCTCTACCAGGAGAGCCTCTGCCAGCTCACCGGCCACCACATCGACCCCGACGCGGTCGCCGAGCTGATCGCCCACGCCCTGGGCTGAGCCTCCGCCGCCCGCCCCGCCTGCCTTGGGCCGCACCGCCCGGCACCGCCCGCACCGCCCGGAACCCGGCGTTCCACGGGTGGCCGGTGGCGGCCGATCTCAGGCCGGGACCGCCTCGACCTCCGTCTCCCTGACCGGACGGGGCCCGGCCAGCTCCGTCAGCTCGTCCATCGCCTCCTGCAGGTGCCCCATCAGCCGCCACACGTCCTCCACCCGGTCGGGGCAGGCGAGGATGCCGAAGTTCAGTGAGCCGTCGTAGGAGAAGCAGGTGATGTTGACGCCGCCGCTCACGTCGGTCAGCACCGACATCGGGTAGTAGGCGAGCACCCGGGCCCCGCACAGATACAGCGGGAGCTGGGGCCCCGGCACGTTCGAGACGATCAGATTGATCGGCGGCAGCACGATCGAGGCCAGCCGGAAGACCGTGGAGGTCGCCAGCGCGGTGACGGCCGCGGGCAGCATCGACGGCAGCTCGCTCAGCCAGGTCGCGGGGGAGCCGGCGAAGCGCCGCTTGGCCGTGCGCATCGTCCGCCCCGTGATCCGCAGGCGGTCGAGAGGGGAGGAGACGTCGGTCGGCATCGGGACGACCATGACGGAGAGCCGGTTGCCGACCGTCTCCTGGACGCCCGGGGCGCGGACCGCGACCGGGACGTCGGCGACCAGCGGCTGCTCCGGCAGGGCGTCCCGCTCGCGCAGCCAGGAACGCAGCGCCGCCGCGCACAGTGTCATGACCACGTCGTTGACGCTGATCCCGAAGGTCCTGGCGATCCGCCTGACCTCCGCCAGCGGGATCGAGCCGTAGGAGAAGCGCCGCTCGGCGCTGATCGGGCCGTTGAACGGCGTGCGCGGGACCGACAGGGAGGGCAGCTCCGGCAGCTCCCCGGTCCGGCCCCGGATCATCCGGGCCGCCGCGGCCACCGCCCGGGCCCCCGGGAGGGCGGCCGCCAGCGGGATCGCGTCGAGGTCGGCCGCCATCCTGCCCAGTGAGCGCAGCGCTCTGGCCGGGTGGGTCACCGACCGGGTCACGGCCGCGGCGAGCATCGTGGCCGGCCCGGGGGCGGCGGTCGCCGCCGGGGACGCGGGCGGCTCGACCACGCGGGGCTCGGGAGTGAGGTCCAGCAGGGCGGCCAGGGTCTCCGCGCCCGACACCCCGTCGACGGCGCAGTGGTGGACCTTGGCGTAGAGGGCCACCCGGCCGCCGGTCAGGCCCTGGATGAGGTGCATCTCCCAGAGCGGGCGGCCGCGGTCCAGCCGCCGCTTGTGGATCCGGGCGACCGCCTCGGCCAGCTGCGCCTCGTCGCCGGGCAGGGGGAGGGCCGTCTCGTAGACGTGGTCGGCGACGTCGAGCCCGGCGGCCTCCGTCCAGTAGGGGTGGTCCAGGCCGAACGGCACGCCGGCCAGGCGCAGGCTCAGCGCCGGGGCGAGGTGCAGCCGCCCGCGCAGCAGCTCGATCAGGGCCTCACGCGTGAGGACACCGGCGGGAGCCCAGGCCGGGTCGAGGATCGCCACCCCGGCGACGTGAGCCGCGGTGGTCGCCGATTCGGCGTGCAGGAACTGCGCGTCGAGTGCGGTCAGCTGGCGCATTGATCGAGCCTCCGGATGGAGAGCGGACAAGGACGGGAATGGCCATCATCGTTCAGGTCGGTTACCGCCTCGTTTCGTCTGGGCGACCTTGGGAGTCTTTCAGATGAAGTCGGATGATCCGGCCGTGAATTACGGTGCGGGACCTCCGTCGATCACCGGGTACGCGCGCCGTGCAGGGAGAATTCAATGCCCTTCCGGAGGAGTAAGAGTTGTGTATTGAATTGCCCTGTGATCGGTGCGGCCGGTGTGCCCGGGGCGGTTCTGGACTATCCGTTCACGACGATCACGGGATGGTGAACGACGGCGTCGAAGAGATATCCGTAGTCGTTGTGCGTGGTCCGGTCCGGCTGGACCGCGCCGGTCTCGTCGGTGGCCCGGGCGAGCAGGGTGTGCGGGCCGGCCTGCTGGGGGTTCCAGGTGATGTGCCAGCGGGTCCAGGCCGGCACGACGTGCGGGCCGCGCAGCTGGGCGCGGTGCCAGGTGGCGCCGCCGTCGAAGCTCACCTCCACCCCGGCGATCCGGCCGTTGCCCGACCAGGAGCGCCCGTGCAGCACGTGCGGCCGCCCGGCCGCCAGGGTGGCGTGCCAGGGCAGCTCGAAGGCGCTCCTGACCCCCTGGGCGGTCAGCGGGGGGCTGCCCTCGGGCGGGTAGGCGGCGCCGAACATCCGGTAGAACTCGGTGTTCCACGGCGAGGCCAGCGGTGAGGTGGAGACCTCGATGTCGCCCACCCACTTGATCGAGGCCAGGCCGATCCAGGAGGGGACGATCAGCCGCACCGGATGGCCGTGGTCGGGCGGGAGGGGCCGGTCGTTCATCTCGTAGGCGAGGATCACGTCCTTGAGCGCCTTGGACACCGGGATCGGGCGGCGCACCCGGCCGTGGTCGACCCCGTCGGCCACGTAGGGGGCGTCGAGTCCGCGCGGCATGACGTCGACGGCGTCAGGGGTGATCCCGGCGCGCTCCAGCACCGTGGCCAGCGGCACTCCGCGCCAGCGGGCCACCCCGATGCCGCCCAGCCGCCAGGGGGTGCCGGAGATCTCCTGGCCCTGCTGGGTGGCGAAGAAGCTCCGGCCGTTGCCCGCGCACTCGATCGCCGCGTCCCGCGTCACCGCGGGCAGCGCGAGCAGCTCCTCGTAGCCGAAGCTCCTGGGGTTGCGCAGCCCCGTGCCGTGCAGCTCCAGCCGCCAGGTCGCCGCGTCGATGATCGGGGTCGAGGTGTGGTTGCGCACGAAGAACCGGTCGTTGGAGACGTGGTAGCCGACGCCGCGCATCGCCTCCCAGCGCATCTCGGCGTTCGTCCCGTGCCCGATGAACGTCTCCGGCGGCAGCGGCTTGACGATCCCCGTGACGCCGCCGGCGGGGACCGGCTCCCCGTCGACGGCCGCGAGCCGGAGCCGGTCGCGCCCGCCCCGGGCGAGCTGCCCGGCGCGGGCGCGGTGGTGGACGGCCTCGTCGTTCAGGTCCTCGTACGGCATGCGGCGCCTCCCCTTCCCTTACATCTATTTCCTACCAAAAAACCATGCAATCTGCGAAGGGGGAGTGAGGATTATGTGACTGTCAGCGATTCAGAAAGGCTAGCAGCCGATCCAGCGGCCAAGTGTTGATCACGTCGTCGGCGGTCAGCCAGGCGCGCTGGGCGAGGCCGACGCCGAAGCGCTGGTTGTCCAGGTGGGGGACCGCGTGGGCGTCGCTGTCGATGGAGAACTTCACGCCGTGGTGGCGGGCCAGCCGTACGAGATCGGCGGGCAGGTCGGAGCGGTCGGGGAAGGAGTCGATCTCCATCGCGGTGCCGGTGCGGGCGGCGGCGCGGAACACCGCGTCCCAGTCGGCGTCGACCGGCGGGCGCCCGCCGATCTTGCGGGTGGTGGGGTGGCCGATGATGTGCACGTGCGGGTTCTCGCACGCGGCGATGAAACGGCGGGTCATCTCCTCGCGCGGCTGGCTGAAGTGCGAGTGCACGCTCGCCACGCACACGTCGAAGCCCGCCAGCACCTCCGCGGGCCAGTCGACCGAGCCGTCGGGGGCGATGTTGAGCTCCGAGCCGTGCAGCAGCCGCATGCCCGGGTGGTCTCCCTGGAGCCGGCGCAGCCGCTCGCGCTGCTCCAGGGCCTTGTCCAGGGTCATCCGCTGCATCGCCAGGTCGGGGGCGTGGTCGGTCACCGCGTAGTAGGAGTAGCCGCGCGCGCCGGCCGCCGCGACCATGTCCTCCAGCGAGGCGATGCCGTCGGTCAGGTCGGTGTGGGTGTGCAGGTCGCCCCGGAGGTCGCCGACGGTGACGAGCGCGGGCAGCTCGCCCCGGAGCGCGGCGGCGATCTCCCCGCCGTCCTCGCGCAGCGTCGGCGGGATCCACGGCATGCCGAGCGCCTGGTAGATGTCCTCCTCGTGCTCGGCCGCGATCACCCGGTCACCGTCGAACAGGCCGTATTCGGAGAGCTTCCAGCCCTTCTTCACCGCGATCTCGCGCAGGTGGACGTTGTGCTCCTTGGACCCGGTGAAATACTGCATCGCGGCGCCCCACGAGCCGGCCGGGACCACGCGCAGGTCCACCTGGAGGCCCTCGACGGTGCGGATCGAGGTCTTCTTCTCGCCCGAGGCGATGACCTCCGCGGTGTAGGGCATGGCCTTGAAGTCGTCCATCAGGGTCACCGGGCCGACGGCGAGGATGTCGATGTCGCCGATGGTGTCCTTCATCCGGCGCAGCGATCCGGCGTGGGCGATCCGCTCGGCGGCCAGCGAGGCGACGATCCGCTCGGCCAGGCGCATGGCCACGCCGGTGTGCACCCTGGCGCCGTCCCGCTCGAGCTGCTCGATCCCCTTGAGCAGGTTCTCCTCGGTCTTGGCGCCGAAGCCCTTCAGGCCCTTGAGTCGTCCCTGCCCGATGGCCTCGGCGAGGGCCTCGGGGGAGTCGATGCCGAGCTCCTGGTAGAGGAAGACCGCCTTCTTCGGCCCGAGCGAGGCGACCCGGGTCAGCCTCCGCACCCCGCCGGGGACCTTCCCACGCAGGTCGTCGAGCTGGCGGAAGCTCCCCCTTTCGAGGTATTCCTCGACCTTCTTGGCGATCGCCTCGCCCACCCCCGGCACGCTCCGCACGGCCGTGGCCGCGATGTCGTCGGGGAAGCCCGCGATCGCCTTGGCCGCCTTCTGGTAGCTGCGCACCCGGAAGGCGTCGCCGCCCGTCATCGCGAACAGCTCGGCGTATTCCTCCAGGGCGGCCGCCACAGCGTCATTAGCTCGTGCCATGGGGCTCAGCCTAGAAGATCGCACCGACGTTTTCCCGGCCGTCCCGCCGGGACGGCCGGGCTCACGCCGCCGCGCCCGGGTCCGGGCGCCGGCCGTCCCGCCGGGGGCCGTTGGACGTAGGCCGAAGGCCCGATGCCGGACGCGGGCCCCGGCCGTAACGTCGTAGGAGCAAGTCGTTTCCCAGACGTCACCAGGAGGTCCCGTGCCAGCGCAGCTCGACCACACGATCGTGCACAGCAGTGACCGTTCCGCCTCCGCCCGCTTCCTCACCGGGCTGCTCGGCGCGCCCGAGCCCCGGGCCTACGGGCCGTTCGCCGCCGTCCCGCTCGCCAACGGCGTGACCGTCGACTACGCGGACTCCATCGTCCGCGCCGACCGGATCGTCATGCAGCACCTGGCGTTCCTGGTCTCGGAGGAGGAGTTCGACGAGATCTACGCCCGCATCACCGAGCGCGGGCTGCCCCACTGGGGGGATCCGGGTCATACCGAGCCCCAGCAGATCAACCACCGTCACCGCGGCCGGGGCGTGTACGTCGACGACCCCGACGGCCACTCGCTCGAATTCCTCACCCACCCGTACGTCATGGACGAGTGAGCGCACCCGCCCTCCCGGGAGGGTCAAGCATCCGTTGGCGAACGCGGGGACAAGGCGGACGGACGGGCGGGTAGGGAAGGCCGGTGAAGGGCGAAAGCCACACGGAAACCTGGCAGGTCCTCCCTCCTCCGGCCACGGCGGAGGAGGCCCGGGCCGCGCCCGGCGGTCCCGGCGGCCCCGCGCCGCCGGGACGCATCCGGTCGCTCCGGCCGCCGGGTCACCGCTGAACGGATGTCGCATGGAAGAGACGGACGAGATCCGGGGGACGGCCCTCCCGCTGGAGGAGGCGGCCGACCTCGACCCCCTCATGGATCGCATCGGCGACGCCCGGTGCGTGCTGGCCGGCGAGGCCAGTCACGGAACCCACGAGTTCCACGCCTGGCGGGCGGCGCTGACCCGCCGGCTCGTCGAGGAGCGCGGCTTCTCCTTCGTGGCGGTGGAGGGAGACTGGCCGGACTGCTGGCAGGTCCACCGCTCGGTCACGCTGGCCGACGGCTCCCCGGAGGATCCGACGCAGGCCCTGGACGCCTACCACCGCTGGCCCACCTGGATGTGGGCCAACGCGGAGACCGCGCACTTCTGCCGGTGGCTGCGGGGGCACAACGCGCTCCGGCCGGCCGGGGAGCGGGTGGGCTTCTACGGCCTGGACGTCTACAGCCTGTGGGACTCCCTCCGGACCGTCGTCCTCTACCTGCACGAATACCACCCCGACTACGTGGAGACGGCGTTGGAGGCCTACCGCTGCTTCGAGCCTTGCGGCGAGGACCCCCAGACCTACGTCCGGAGCGTCCGGCTGGTGCCGGAGGGGTGCGAGCGGGAGGCGGTCGAACTGCTGTGCCGGGTACGGCACGCGCTGCCCGCCGAGGCCGCCGACCCGGTCGAGCGGCTCAACATCTGGCAGAACGCCGAGGTCGCGGCGGCCGCCGACCGCTACTACCGATCCATGATCAGCGGTGGGGCGGAGGCGTGGAACGTCCGCGACATCCACATGGCCGACACCCTGGAGCGGCTGCTGCACTTCCACGGCGACGGCGCGAAGGCGGTCGTGTGGGCGCACAACACCCACGTCGGCGACGCCAGGGCCACGGACATGGCGCGGGGCGGGATCGTCAACCTCGGCCGGCTCGCCAGGGAGCGGCACGGCGCGGACGGCGTCGTGCTGGTCGGCTCCGCCACCGCCCACGGCGAGGTGGTCGCCGCCCCGCGGTGGGGGGCGCCCATGGAGGTCATGCCGGTGCCCCCGCCGCCTCCGGACACCCTCGAAGGGCTGCTGGGCGGCGCCGGGACCGGCCCGGAGCAGCGCGCCCTGTTCGTCTTCGCCGACCGGCCGGACGCCCGCTGGCTGAGGGCCCGGCTGGGGCACCGCGCCATCGGCGTGGTCTACGACCCGGTACGGGAGTGGCGCAACTACGTGCCCGGCACGATGGGCGACCGTTACGACGCCCTGTGCTGGATCGCCAGGACCTCCGCGCTCCAGCCGTTGCACCTGGAGCGGGAGGGCCGGGGAGAGCTGGAGACCCTGCCCACCGGGGTGTGAGGCCGGAGCCGGACCCCGGCGTGGCGGTCCCTCAGCGCCCGGAGGCGGAGATCACCTCGGAGACCAGGCCCGGGGAGGTGATCCGCCGGGCGTACTCCGGCTGGCGCAGCTCGCCGCCCATGAACGGGTGGGGGTTGCGGTGGACGGCCGGGCTGGGTGCGTCCACGAGGGCGGCGAAGTGGATCTCCTTGACCCCCGTCGCCGCCACCACCCGGTCCACGTTGCGGGGCGTGATGCCGCCGCCGGGCATGATGATCAGATCGTCGCCCGCCCGCTCGACCAGGGACGCGATCAGCGGCGCGCCCTCCAGCGCGGTGGTGTCCTGGCCGGAGGTGAGCACCCGGTCGACGCCCAGCGAGGTGAGCGCGCCGAGGGCGGCGAACGGGTCGGCGGTCATGTCGAAGGCCCGGTGGAAGGTGACCGAGAGTCCCTCGGCCGCGCCGATGAGCCGCTTGGCCACCTCGACGTCCACCTCGCCCGCCGGAGTCAGCACCCCGATCACCACGCCGTGCGCGCCCGCCTCCCGGAAGGTGGCCACGTCGCGCTCCATGGCCGCGATCTCGTGCTCGTCGTAGATGAAGTCGCCGCCCCGGGGACGGATGATCACGTGGACGCGGATCGACGAGACCGCGGCGAGGGTCGTCTCGACGGTGCCGAGGGTCGGAGTGAGGCCGCCCTCGAAGAGCGCCGAGCACAGTTCGACCCGGTCGGCCCCGGCCTGCTCGGCCGCGAGCGCGCCCGCCGTGCTGTCGATGCAGATCTCGTAGGTGAGGCTCATTCTTCTTCCCCCAGAACATGGATCTCGCCGACCGGGACGCCCCCGCCCAGCACCGGAACACTCGCGAACTCCCCGGCCGTTGCGACGTCGCCGCCCGCCGCCCGGAGGGTGGCCAGCGCGATCGCCGTCGTGGCCCGCGGGCTGCCGTCGATGACCTTGACCGCCGCCGCGTGCCCGCTGGCGAGCGCGACGACGAGCACGCCCTCGGCCCCGCCCTTGGCCACCGCCCCGGGCAGCGCCCGCATCAGGGAGGTGTTGACGTGGCCGGTCCCGCCGACGTATTCGGGATGCTCGCGCATCGCGTCGGCGACCGCCCGCGGCGCCGTCCCGGGCGCGGCGAGGACCAGGGCCTGCACGGCCCGCGCCAGCCCGGTCAGCGACAGTCCGAACAGCGGCGCGCCGCACCCGTCGACGGCCACGTGGGCCGTCTCCTCTCCCGACAGCTCCTCCACGACGCTCCGGACCCGCCGCTGCACGGGGTGGCCGGCGTCGAGGTAGGAGTCGACGGCCCATCCCGAGGCCACGGACGCGGCGAGCATCGCGGCGTGCTTGCCCGAGCAGTTCATCCGCTCGCGCGAGGCCGCCAGGCCCTCGCGGATCAGACCGTGCCGGGTGCTCTCGTCCTCCGGCCAGTCGGCGGGGCAGCCGAGGGCCTCGAAGCCCAGCCCCGCCTCGCCGAGCATCTCGGCGACCAGCCGTACGTGGAAATCCTCACCCGTGTGGCTGCCGGCGGCGATGGCCAGGCGCGGGCCGTGCAGGTCGGCGCCGGACAGCAGGCACGCCAGTGCCTGGAACGGCTTGGCCGACGAGCGCGGCAGCACCGGGGCGCCGACCAGGCCGCGGGCGACGGCGGTGCCGCCGTCGGGCGCGAGGCCGACCGCGCTGCCGAAGTGCACGCTTTCGGAGAATCCCGAACGCACCACCTCGGCGAGCGGGACGAAGCCGGAGGCTCCCCCGGCGGGCGGGACGGGTTCAGGCACGGGAGAGTCTCCTTCGCGGTTGGCGGGCTCGCGGTTGGCGGGCTTCGAGGGTGCGGGCGAGTTTGGACAGCGACGCGTTGACCACCAGGTAGACCAGCGCGACGACGATGTAGGTCTGGATGAGCAGGCCGTTGTAGGTCGCCAGGACCTTGCCGCTGTAGAGCAGCTCGGCGTAGCTGACCACGAAGCCCAGCGAGGTGTCCTTCAGCAGGCCGACCGACTGGCTGACGATCGAGGGCAGCACGCGCCGGGCCGCCTGCGGGAGCACGATCATGCGCATGGTCTGGCCGTGGGTGAGCCCGACGGCCAGGCCCGCCTCGCTCTGACCGCGCTCGACGGACAGGATCCCGGCCCGGAAGATCTCCGCGAACGCCGCCGCGTTCGACACCGCCAGCGGCACCACGAGCTTCCAGAACAGCGGCAGGTCCAGCCCGTAGCGGGGCAGCGCGAACAGCACGACGTAGACCAGCAGCAGCGCCGGGACGGTCCGCACGACCTCCACGTACGTGGCGGAGGGCACGCGCACCCACCGGCGCCGCGACAGCCGTCCGAGGGCCAGCGCCAGCCCGGCGGCCATCGCGAGCACGGCCGAGACGACCGCCGCCAGCACGGTGGACCACAGTCCGTCGAGCAGGTAGCGCCACATCGGCCACGTCGCGTACGGCTGCCAGCGGTCGGCGTCGAGCTGGCCGTTGGCGGCGAACTGGCGTATGGCCAGCGCCAGCAGGGCGAGCACCGCGACCGCCCCCACCACGGTCGCGATCCGGATCCTGCGGCGGGCGCGCGGCCCGGGCTCGTCGAAGAGCAGGCTGCTCATCGGACCATCACCAGCCGTCGTTCGAGCCGCCCGGTGACGAACCCGGCACAGGCGGCGATCAGCGCGTAGGCCAGGCCCGCCCCGACGAAGATCGGGATGGGCTGGGCCTCCATGAGGTTCACCCGGTTGGCCGCGGCGGTCAGGTCGACCACGCCGACCGCGGCCGCGAGCGAGGTGTTCATCGTCAGCGCGATGAAGACGTTGCCCAGCGGCTGGATCACCGTGCGCAGCGCCTGCGGCAGGATCACGTGGCGCAGGGACTGGCCGAAGGTCAGCCCGAGCGCGCGGGCCGCCTCGCCCTGCCCGGCGGAGACGGCGTTGACGCCGGAGCGCAGCGCCTCGGCGATGTACGCGGCCTCGTAGAGCGCGATGACCACGATGGCCGTCTCCAGCAGGCCGGCCTTGATCCCGATCTCCGGCAGGCCGAAGACGGCCAGCACCAGCAGCACCAGGAGGGGCAGGTTCTGGAAGGTCTCCACGTAGGCCGTGCCGATCCCGCGCAGCACGCCGACCGGGCTGACCCGCATGGCCGTGATCACGAGCCCCATGACCGCGGCGCCGGCGAACGACGCCGCGGTCAGCTGGAGGGTCACGATCAGTCCCTGCCAGAACTCGGGCAGGTGATCCAGGATCGCCGACATCAGGAGCCCGGCACCGAGCCGATCTGCGGCGGGGCGGGAGCCTCGCCCTGCACGACCGTGCCGATGGAGTTCTTCCAGGTCTGCTGCCAGAGACCGGCGGCCTGGGTCTTCTTCAGCCAGTCGTTGACGAACTTCTTGAACTGGTCGTCACCGTGCTTGAGGCCGATGCCGTACGGGTCGGTCGTGAAGGGCTGGCCGACGACCTGGATCGAGGGGTCCTTCTGGGCGTTGGCGATCAGGAGCGTCTCGTCCTGGACATAGGCGTCGCCGCGTTCCTGCTTGAGCGCCTGCATGCACTCGGGGTCGCTGCCGAAGGTCACGATCTTCGCCTGCGGCGCGAGCTTCTTGATCGCCGGGATGGCCGGGGTGTTGGCCCCGGCGATGACGGTCTTGCCGTTGAGGTCCTCCGGCTTGGCGATGCCCGAGGTGCCCTTCCGGACCGCGAGGGTCAGGCCGGAGGAGTAGTACGGCCCGGCGAAGGCGACCTGCTCGGCCCGTTCCGGCGTGATCGTGTAGGTCTGGAAGACGACGTCGACGGTGCCGTTGCTCAGCAGCGCCTCACGGGTCTCCGACGCCGAGTTGACGATCTTCACCTTGGGCTCGCCGATGATGTACTTGGCGAGAGCCTTGCCCATGTCCGCGTCGAACCCCTCGACCTCGCCGGTCGTCGGGTTCTGCTGCGACAGCAGCGGGGCGTCGAGCGACCCGCCGACGATCAGCTCGCCGCGCTGCTTGATCTTCTCCATCGTGGAGCCGGGCAGGATGTCGGCGGCGGCCGCCACCGGCGCCTTGGCGAGCAGATCACCGCCCTTGGCCTCGCCCGGCACCGCCGGGCTGCCCGAATCCGTGCCGGAACAGGCCGAGAGGCCGATCATCGACACGGCGGCGACAGCGGCCATCCGCTTCATGGACACCATCGGGCCCACCATCCTTTGCGATCAGTGAGTGAGTACCTTGGCCAGGAAGTCCCTGGCCCGGTCGGTCTGGGGAGCTTCGAAGAAGGCGTTCGGCTCGGCCGTCTCGACGATCTGGCCGCCGTCCATGAACACCACGCGGTCGGCGGCCCGGCGGGCGAAGCCCATCTCGTGGGTGACCACGACCATGGTCATGCCGTCGGCGGCGAGCTGGACCATCACGTCCAGGACCTCGCCGACCATCTCGGGGTCGAGCGCCGAGGTGGGCTCGTCGAAGAGCATCACCTTGGGCCGCATGGCGAGCGCGCGGGCGATGGCCGCCCGCTGCTGCTGGCCGCCCGACAACTGCGCGGGGAGCTTGCCGGCCTGCTCGGCGATGCCGACGCGCGCCAGCAGCTCCCGCGCGGTCCGCTCCGCCTCGGCACGGCTGACGCCGCGCACCTTCACCGGGGCGAGCATGACGTTCTCCAGCACGGTCTTGTGCTGGAAGAGGTTGAACGACTGGAAGACCATGCCGACGTCGGCCCGGAGCCTGGCCAGCTCGCGGCCCTCGACCGGGGCGGGGACGCCGTCGATGAGGATGTCGCCCGAGCCCGCGCTCTCCAGCCGGTTCAGGCAGCGACACAGCGTGGACTTGCCCGACCCGGAGGGGCCGATCACCACGACGACCTCGCCCTGCGCCACCTCAAGGTCGATGTCGCGCAGCACGTGATGATCGCCGAACCATTTGTTCAGCCCTTGCACCTGAATCATTGCCGTCTTCCTTCGAAATCGAAGATAAAGCGGAACGTAATGGATGATTCCGGCTGAAGTCAACACGTTGCCGTAGTAAGTACAGACGTGGTATTCCTCTGTCCATGTCAGGCAAAGAGAGGTTGCTCGTGCGGGGAGCCCAGGGCGATCTCATGCGTCTCGTCGCCACCGGCCACGCCGAGTCGCGCGCCGAGCTGGCCCGCCTCTCCGGCCTGGCGGCGTCAAGCGTCTCCCTGCGCGTGGAGGAGCTGATCGGGGCCGGGCTGCTCGTGGAGGAGGGGTCGGGCACCTCTCGCGGCGGACGGCGGCCACGGCGGCTGCGGGTCAGTCCCACCGCCGGGCTGCTCGCGGTGGCCGACCTCGGAGCCCACCACGTCCGGCTCGGCCTGCTCGACCTCAGCGGCACCCCCCTGGTCGTCGAGGAGCGTCCCTGCGACATCGCGCTGGGCCCGGAGGCGACCCTCGACTGGATGGCGGCCTCCTTCGACGAGCTGCTGCTGGCCCACGGCCCGCCCGGCGTCCCCCTGCGCGGGATCGCCACCGGCATCCCCGGGCCCGTGGACCCCGCCAGCGGCCGCGTGGTGTCCCCCTCACGCATGCCCGGCTGGAACAGCTTCCCCGTCGCCGAGCATCTCGGCGCGCACTACGACCTGCCGGTGCTCGTCGAGAACGACGCCAACCTCCTGGCCGTCGGCGAGGCCCGAGCCTGGCCCGGCTGCGACAATCTCATGGTGCTCAAAGCCGGCAGCGGCATAGGGTGCGGCGTGATCGTCGACGGCCGCCTGCACCGGGGCAGGGGCGCGGCCGGCGACATCAGCCACGTCCGGGTCAGCTCCGACTCCTCCGTCGTGTGCTCCTGCGGTCACTCCGACTGCCTGGAGGCATACGCGAGCGGGGCGGCGCTGATGGGCGCCCTGACCGAGCAGGGCATCGCCGTACGGCGGCCCGCCGACGTCGTCGCGGCCGTCAACGACGGCGTGCCCGAGGCCACCGCGCTGGTCAGGAACGCCGGCCGCCTCATCGGCGAGGTGCTCACCGTCCTGGTGAACTTCCTCAACCCCGACGCCATCGTGGTCGGCGGCAGCCTGTCCACGGCCGAGCCGCTGATCGCGTCGATCCGGGCCGCGGTCTACGAGCGCTGCCTGCCGCTGGCCACCCGCGACCTGGAGATCGCCGTCACCCGCTCGGGTCCCGACGCGGCGCTGCTCGGCGCCGGCTCCCTGCTCCTGGACACCGTCCTGGGCTGAGCGGGCGGGCCCGCCGGGCCACACGGGCCCCGGCCGACCCGCGCCGGAGAACCGGCGCGGGTGGTGGCCCCCTCCGAGCCTGCCAGTGGGGCTTGAGCACCTACCGGGTCATCGCCGAGTTGCAGTTGCTGTTGGCCTGCTGGGCCGGGGTCTGCCCCATCTGCCGCCGCGCGTTACCCGGACACGCCCAGCCTGTCCCCGCCTAACCAAGCACTACTAGGCGATGACTGGTGGCGGACCCATGTCCGCGTGGTGGGCGAAGCCGTGATCCATGCCGAAACCGGTGCCCGGCTGATCGGGGCCGGTGCCGAGGGCGAGGTCCGTTTCCGGCAGGTCGCTGGAGTTCTGCCCACCGAAGTCCGTGCCCGGCAGATGACCGTGGGGTGTGCCGTCGCCGGTGTGGTGGCCGGTGCCGCCGACGTGGGGGTCGCCGAAGTCCGTACCTGGCAGCGTTCCCGTCGAAGGCCCCTTCGACGGGAACGCGTCGTCGCTCGCCCCGGGCCGGAGGTCTCCATGGTGCTCGGTCGAGACCGTTGGCTTGTGCGCGGGGGTGGTGTGGGAGTCACTGGAACCTGGACCCCCGTGTGACTCCAGGACGCGGGGTGCCAACGACTGTGGATCGTCGATTCCGTTGTGCGACTGGACCTGGTCCAACTCGCTCTGCGCGATTCCTGGCCGGTGCGCCGCGTCCGCGGGTACGCCGCCGTCCAGCCCGGGTTGCGCGTGGTGCGGCCTGATCTGCCACTCCTCGCGAGCACCCGCGTCGAAGAGGATCGGCTGCTCGGGGGTGCCGCCGGCGGCCGGCGTGTGTGGTGCGGACGCCGCGGGTGCGGGCGTGGCGTGGTCTGCGGGCTCCTGCGGAAGGCCGGCTTCGTGGTGCGGCGCTTTGGGCTGCGGCGCCAGGTCCGTCTTGTGAGCCTCGTGGGAGGCCGAGTGTTCCGTCATGGTGAAGGGCGGGGAGTAGTGTTCGGCCGCCTGGTGGTCGGCCAGGGTTTGCGACGCGGTGTGTGGCGCGTGCTCCTGGCCCATCGGCGTCTTGCCGGGATGTTCGGCCGGCTGGTGTTCGGTTGTCGTGTGCTTGTCAGAGCCCGAAGCCATCGTCGCCACTCCGTTCTGGTCTGAGGTGGGAGGCCGGAGGTCAGGTCCACGGCCCTCGGATCGGCAGGCGTTCGGAGGGGATGCGGGATTCGAGGTAGCGGCCGATCTTCTTGACCAGCGCCGGAGTTCCGACGCCGGACATTTCGATCCGGGTGACGGACGACGCCCCGTTGTCGTTGTAGCGGATCCCCAGCGACGCGGTGTGCGTGAAGTAGCTGCCGAGGGTGCGCAGATAGCTGGGCGACTCAACAATCTGGTAATACCAGATGAATTGGACGGTGCGCCGGATAAGTCCTCTCCTTACCTCGACGCCGTATTCGTAGACGTCCGATCCATTGATCCAGGAATTCAGGAGAGCGCCCGGAATCCCGATGACCACTATGATCAGGATGAAGGTCGTGCCACAGACGGAGAGCAGCGTGTCCAGGGACGGCAGGGCCAGCGCGTCCCCGAGGTTGCCGAAGATCCGCACCGGTGGGCGGAAATATCCGGTGACGATCCCGCCCACGGCGACGAGCAGCGCTGCCGCCCCCGCGACCCGAGGTGCCCCGAACAGGATGCCGGCGACGACGAAGAGCGGCACACCGGGCAGGTCGCCGACCAGTGCGGCCACCAGCAGGACCGCGGCCACCGTGGACAGGAGCGCCTTGCCCAGCATGGCGGGGGCGAGGTGTCTGGCCTGGAGCCGGAGCGCGTCCTTCAGTTCGCCGCGGTCGACGGCGTGGCGGCTGTCCACCCGGGTGCGCAGCGGCGGCGGAACCTCCTCGCTTGAGGGGAAGGTGTGGCTCAGGTCGGTGGAGCTGCCGGGAGCGGTGCCCGAAGGCGGCTGCTCGCACTGACGCAGTCTCGCGCGCGCATCAGAGAACTCGGCGAACTCCAGGACGCGCCGGTAGGCGTCCGTGGCTCCGGCTCGGTCGCCTGCCGCCTGCAGGATGCGGCCCAGGCGGTAGGCCGCCTCGTGATGCTCGGGCACGGCGGCCAGCACGCGGCGCAGGTGGGGGACGGCGTCGGCGGCGCGTCCCAGGTCGGTCAGGCACACGACGAGCGCGTAACGCGCGGCGGTGTGGTCCGGGTCGCGGCGGAGAATGCCTTCCAGGAGTGTCAGTGCCTCCTGCGGCAGTCCCTTGCGACGTAATTCGCTCGCTTGCTCGTAGGCTATTCGGGCATCCTGATCGGATTTTTCCGATGGCTCCGATAAAGGGTCCGTGTCTGCGGTGTCTGCTTCTCGCACGCCCCATTTTCGAGCTACGTGAACCGCTTTGCCAAGCGATGATTCCAAACAGTGACCAGTCGAATCCGCCAGGTGAATTATCAGTATATTTCATGATAATTGGGCGTCCTTGCGCCAGGCTGGGACGGTCGATCAGGGTAGAAGCTCC
This sequence comes from Streptosporangium sp. NPDC048886, assembly GCF_055586905.1. NCBI lineage: Bacteria > Bacillati > Actinomycetota > Actinomycetes > Streptosporangiales > Streptosporangiaceae > Streptosporangium > Streptosporangium sp. NPDC048886. Next base: position 240,598 of record NZ_JBVJHH010000011.1, on the reverse strand, counting down.
CCAGGCCGACGCGGGCCACAGCGAGGGCGACGGCGAGGCCGAAGCCTCCGGTCGAGCAGGCAGCCGACCAGGAGGCCGGGCGGGGTCGCCTTGGGCGTGCGCAGGAGCAGCCGGGAGCGGCGGCCTCTGGACCGGTTCCGCGCGGTACTGCGCGCGGAGGCGGCGGGCTGGAGGTCGTGCGGGGCGTACTCATGTAGGGGGCGGCCCACATAGGCCAAAACCCACATTCGATCTTGCTGGGCTGCTGGCGTACCGGATGACGCACCCGAGTCGCGCGGCGGCCGTTCCGGTGGACCCGCAGGCTGCCGACACCTGACGGCGGCCATCGCTGTGACCACAAACGTTTCCCGGGTTGCCTGGCACGCTGACTTCGGCCCGCAGGTTCGTGGACCAAGGGTCAGGCTTATCGAATGCACCACGCACCCGTGCCACCCGACTACACCACCAGGCATGGGTACATCAGTCGATGCGGCGGTTGGCGCGCGCTCGCCACAGCACCTGCCGCGCCTCCTTGCTGGAGAGACGGGTCAGCCCCTGTACGGCCCAGTACCGGAAAGCCTCGTCCTCGTCGTTGACGAGCTCGCTCAGCAACGGCAACGCCGACGGGGATTTCGCCTCCCCGATCAGTTCCAGCAGCCAGCAGCGGAGCCCGTGGTCCTCAGGCTCAGCGCGGAACTCCGCAATGAGTTCTTCGACATGTTCGACAACGTGTGATCGAAGCAAGGAGAAGCCGTCTTCCCTTTTCTGCGGATCAGCACAGCGCATCAGCCGCATGGCTTCTCCGAACCGCTCTGTCACCCGACCAAGGCTAATCAACCCGGTGAATGTCCGTGGTCACAGCACCAGGGTGCATCCCGTGATCTTTGGCGCCGATCTGGTGTAGATCATCCGTGTGGATGAGGAGCGTCTGAAACGTCATGATCTAACGGATGAGGAGTGGGCGCGGCCAGGGCCACTGCTGCCGGTGAGCACGGGCTGGGGTGCGCGGTGGAAGGACCACCGCACGGTGATAAATGGAATCTTCTGGCGGACCTGGACCGGCTCGCCGTTGCGGGACCTGCCGGACGGTTATGGGCCCTGGAAGACCGTATACAGCCGGCATCGCCGCTGGTCATTGGATGGGACGTGGGAACGGATCCTGGATGGGCTGCGTGCGGGATGCGACGAGGCGGAAGGCGAGGACTGGACGGTCAGCGTGGACTCCACCGTGGCGCGCGCACCAGCACGCGGCCGGGGCGCGGCACGCCCCGGCCGCCGACATCCCCTTAAGGGGCCCGCGAAGATCACAAACCGGTGACGTCGGGCCGCGAGGCGCTCGGCCGGTCGCGCGGCGGGCTGTTCACCAAGATTCACCTGGTCGCCGACCGGCGATGCCGTCCCATCGCCCGGCTCACCTCGCCAGGTCGGCATGCCGACTGCCCGCGGTTCATCCCGTTGATGGACTCCATCCGTATCCGGCGCCGCGGCCTGGGCCGGCCCCGCACGCGGCCGGCGCGAGCGATGGCCGACAAGGTCTGCTCCTCTCGCGCCAACCGCCGTTACCTGCGTCGGTTGAACGCCGAGGGCCTGGACGGGCTCTGCGACCGGCCCGGGTCCGGCCACAGATCGCGGATCACCCAGACCGAGCGATCGCGGATCATCGCGCTGGTCAAGACGGTCGTCGGCCTGTACACCGACCCGCCGCCCGGCGCGGTCGTCGTCTGCGCCGACGAGCTGGGGCCGGTAGTTCCGCGCACTTTCCCGCCCGCGCCCGCCTGGTCCGCTGACGGCCACCGGGTCAAGGTCCCGTTGGAGTACTTTCGCGGCCCTGACAAGACCTGGGTATACGGCGCGCTTCGTGTTGCGGACGGCGCTGCGGTCACGATGACCGTCCCGTCCCGCAACAGCGTCTTCTACCAGCGATTTCTGCAGCAGGTCGAAGAGGCCAATCCCGGCGAGGGCGACATCTTCATGATCGCCGACAACCTGTCCAGCCATGACAGTCTGGCCACCCGGACCTGGCTGGCCGACCATCCGCGTATCCGGCATGCGTTCATCCCGGTCGGCGCCTACTGGCTCAACCTGCAGGAAGCCTGGTGGCGGATCTTCCGCCACCAGGCTCTGGCCGGAGTGTCTTTCGCTGATGGCAAGGACATCGACCAGGCCACCTGTATCGCCACCACCCAGCTCAACCAGCGGGCCGAACCCCGGGGCTGGGGACGGCCACCGCCGGTCCCCATGCCCCTACGCCGCCAGTTCACCTACAGCATCTGAGGAACCCAGCACTAGTCGCCTTTGCTTTTTCTCTCCGTCCACAGCTCGTACGTACCGTCCCCCGGGAGCACCCAAATTTCCTCGTCAGGCCGGGTAATCGTCCGTAGCAGGGTCGCCTTGCCGGTCGCCTTCGAGACCCGGTAGATAGCCACCCCCGTCTTGGTCCTCGATCGGACGATCACGTGTCCCGCCTGGTCGAAGTCGAGGTCTTCGATGTACTGCCCGCGCGGCAACCGCACGGTCACCGTTCCGGTCGCGCGGCCGGTACGCAGGTTGAGCAGGCGCAGCTTGCGATACTTGCCGTACGTGCCGACAGGCGTCGCCGCCGTGACGTAGTCATTCGCCAGCGCCCTCGGCGACAGCCGCGTCTTCAGCCGCATCCGGGCACGCAACCCTCGGTCGAACACCGTCAACCGTTCCCCTTCCAGCAACAACCGCTTGCTGTCCGGGCTGAATCCGCGGAAGCCCCACTCATCCGTCTCTCCGCCAGGCTCCAACACCTTGCCTTTCCGCAGGTCCGCGAAGACTCCCAGCCCCGGCCCCGAGGTCCCCGTGACCACGTAACTGCCGTCGTCCGACACCCACGGCCACTCCTCGCCGATCGTGTCCGCAGTGAACTGCCGTGACACAACCCTTTCCTTGCTGTTCAGAGTCCGCTCGACGAACCGCCCATCCGATTTCCGGAAGTAAAGAAAATGCCGCCCATCCCCACTGACCAGGAACGGCGCCCGGGCACCGGCATTGACCGCATTCTTAGGCGCCTTGGCGAGCGCCTCCGGCACCTCCACCACGTCTCCGTTGGTGAGCACCAGTTCCCAGGTCTGTGTCAGCTGCGCGTACGCGATCGTGACCGGTGTGGCAGCCGCCGCAGGCTGTCCGATCAGTGTTACGGCGGCGAGGAGGAATGTCGCGAGAGTTGTACGCAATCTCATGCTTCATGAGATGCCAGAAGTCATCGGAATGTTGCCGGTTTCTTTCCGAGGTCCGAGAGCTTCAGGCCTCCATGGCCAGGTTCCAACGGTTCTTCCGACTGATGTCGGCCAGCAGTCCTCGCACATACTGAGGGTGGAAGCTGGACGTTACGGCGGTTCGAGGGCGAGCCCGGTCTCATCGACGACGACGATCGCCCTGCCCGTGCGATCGTGTCCGGTGACCACGCGGCGGATCTGCTGGTGCATTGTCATGTCTCCTTCTCGGTGGGGTTCGGAGAGTTGGCGCCGGTGGTGACGATGGCCGGCGCGCGTGCCATGAGCTCAGCGGGATCCGGTCCGCCTCCCTCGTCCGCCCAGCCGGTCAGGGCAGTGGTCGCGGCGGCCAGGCACGCGCCGGCGGCCACGTTCAGCCGGAACTCCTCACACTGGGGAAGTCAGTCCAGCGCGGCCGCCTTGCGCAGCAGCACTGAGCGTTCGCGCTGGTTGGCGCAGAGCCGGGCGGCCAGCTCCAGTTCGGCGCGCGCCTCCGGTCGCCGGCCGAGGCGGGCCAGCAGCTCCCCGCGTACGGTCGGAACCAGATGCGAACCGGGGAGCCGGTCCAAGGCGATCAGCTCGTCCACGATGGCCAGGGCCTGCGCCGGACCCGAGGCCATGGCCACGGCAACGGCCCGGTTGAGCTCGACCACCGGCGAGGGCGCGACCCGGCCGAGCGCCTCGTAGAGCAGCACGATCCGGTCCCAGTCGGTCGCCTCGACCGAGGGCGCCGACGCGTGGGCGGCGGCGATCGCGGCCTGCAGGCCGTAGGGGCCGAGGCCGCGGGTCGACGCCCTGGCCAGCGCGGCCAGCCCCCGGCGGATCGCCGGGAAGTCCCACAGCCGCCGGTCCTGGTCCTCGAGCAGGACCGGCGTGCCGTCCGGGCCGGTCCGGGCCGGGAAGCGCGCGGCCGTCAGCTCGCACAACGCGAGCAGGCCGTGCACCTCCGGCTCGTCGGGCTGCAGCGCGGCCAGCGTGCGGGCCAGCCGGATCGCCTCGTACGCGACGTCGGGGCGCAGCAGCCGGTCGCCCGACGTGGCCGTCGACCCCTCGGTGAAGATCACGTAGAGGACGCTGAGCACGCCGCCCAGCCGTTCCCGGCGCTTGCCGGCCGACGGCAGCTCGAACGGCACCCCGGCCGCCGCGATCGTCTTCTTGCCCCGGGTGATGCGGGCCTGCACGGTCGGCACGGGTACCAGGAACGCGCGGGCGATCTCCTCGCTGGACAGGCCGCCGACCACGCGCAGGGTCAGCGCCACCCGGGCCTCGCGGGAGAGCACCGGGTGGCAGCTGACGAACATCAGCGCCAGGACGTCGTCGTCGATCTTGTCGGGGTCGATTTCCTGGTCGACCGCGGGGTCGGCCGCCAGTAGGGCGTATCGGTCCTGGAAGGCGGTCCGGCGGCGGATCGCGTCGATCGCCCGCCGCCGCGCCGTGGCCATCAGCCAGCCGGCCGGATTGGCCGGAGCGGCACGCGGCCACGACACCAGCGCCTCAGCCACCGCCTCCTGGGCCGCGTCCTCGGCCAGCCCGAAATCGCCGGTGAACCGGGTCAGCGCGGCGACGATCCGGGCCGACTCGATCCGCCAGACGGCCTCGACGTCGGCCGTACCCATCAGATCCGGCCGTTGCTCTCGCTGCCCTGCGGGACCTCGTCGGCCTCGGCCACCCGCCGGACCTCGATCTTGGACCCGCGGACCGCCGGGACCCGCTTGGCCCACTCGACCGCCTCCTGTTCCGTGGCGACATCGAGCAGGAAGTAGCCACCGAACAGTTCCTTGGTCTCGCCGTACGGCCCGTCAGTGACCACCGGGGCCTCGCCACTGAAGTCGACCACGACGCCCCGGCCCGGATCGTCCAGCCCTTCGGCCGCGAGGAGGACATCGGCCTTGATCATCTCCTCGATGAACCGGCCGGTCGCGGCCATCGCCTCGTCGATCGAAGCCATCATGGCCGCGTTCGTCTCATCGGTGCCCCGCATGATCAGCATGTACTTCGGCATCGCGTTCTCCTCATCCGGCGGGGCCGCCTCTCGACCCTCGCACCCACACGTCGAACGAGCGGCCCGCGGATCGACACGGCCCCGGAGAAATCTCGCCGCGACGCAGCCGATCCCGGCCCCGGCCCCGCCTCCGGGGAGGATCGGACCGGATTTTGGCGCTATAGAGACGACCTTGACGACGATTCGGTGACGACGGCTGGTTGCCCTGGTCGAGCGCCCTGGCGTGCCTGCTCGCGCCTGTGGATCTCCTCTCATTTCTGAGAATCGCTTGGGCCCTCAGACCTTGCAGTTGTCCGCGGTCAGAGCGGAGCCAACGGGACAGTCGTCGATCGCCCGGACGATCGCTGGGCCATCAGCTTTTGATTCAGCTCCTCATCCGACGTCGAAGGGGGGCAGCTCAGCCAGGTTCAGAATGGCTGCCGGCGGGAAGTCCGGCCACGAACTCGGCGGGTCTTGGTCCAGGTTGCGCAGGTGCTTGTCGATGAAGCGCTGGGCATTGCGCAACACTCCGACTGTAGTGGCGGCATCGATGGCGCAGTCCTGCAGTGCGTCAGCAAGCTCGTCGAGATCCAGTACCTCGTAGCGCCGGCTGACCGGGGGCACGACGATGTCCACGTAGAGGTCGTGAACCAGCAGCCGCTTCGGGCCCGCTTCCTCCAGTTCGACCAGGTCGATGTACCAACCGCCTTCGAGCGCGTCGACGAAGGTGACGGGCTTCCGGATCTGTATGCCTTCGCCCGCGATGACAGAGCAGCGATCGATCGTGGGTCGGCCGGGAACCCGCCACGGAGGAAGGGTCTTGACAGCGTAGGCCACGATGTTGTCGCCGGTTCGGACACCGGAACACCATCAGCTCAAAGGCCTGGCCACGAGCGTGCAGACCCACAAGACTTCCCCGTGCCGAACAACCGCGGACAGGGGCGCATTGTCTGCGACAGCGGGGGTCTCGTCCTGGGAGAACACCTCGCCTCGGCACCGGTGACTCCCGCTGCTTATCTGCGACAGCGGTTCGGGAGGCCCCTTGCGGCGGCGGTGCACCGGCTCAACGCCAGCGAGAACGCATCCCGCCTCGGCGCGGCCGCGGCCACCATCAACGCCCGCCTGGACGCCCTCGTTCGGCGTGCGCCTGGCGGCGCGAGCAGGGCTGGCTGCCCGGTGACCCGCTGCGCCGTACCCGCCGCCGCTCGCGCACGAGACCAAGGGCCACGCCCCGCACTGCCGCGTGCTGTTCACCGTCTACGAGCTGGAGCGGCTGGGACGCGACGCCGCCGAGCTCACCGCGCCGGCGGATGCGGTCACAAGGAGGCCGCTCTGCGGGCCGGGAGAGCCGGCGCGCGGGACCGGGCCGGGCGCGTCAGTGGGCGACGGCCCGCGGGCGGTACGGCTCGGCGAGGAAGGCGAGCTCCTTGTCCGTCAGGGCCAGGTCCACCGCGGCGACGGCGTCGTCGACGTGCCTGTCCTTCGTCGCGCCGACGATCGGGGCCGACACCCCCGGCTGCCGGAGCACCCAGGACAGCGCCACCTGGGCCGGGGGGACCTGGCGCTCCCGGGCCACCTGGGCGACCCGGTCGAGGATCTGGCGGTCGTTGTCGGCGTCGGTGTAGAGGGCGCCGATGCGCTCGTCGCTCCCGGCGCGGGTGGTGGCCTCCTCCGAGCCGGCCCGGGCGAGCACGCCGCGGGCCAGCGGGCTCCACGGGATCAGGCCCACGCCCTGGTCGGCGCAGAGCGGGTTCATCTCCCGCTCCTCCTCGCGGTAGAGCAGGTTGTAGTGGTTCTGCATGGTGACGAACTTGGTCCAGCCGTTGACCTCGGCCACGTGCTGGGCCTTGGCGAACTGCCAGGCGCTCATCGAGGAGGCGCCGAGGTAACGGGCCTTGCCCGCGCGGACCACGTCGTGCAGGGCCAGCATGGTCTCCTCGATCGGCGTCTCGGGGTCCCAGCGATGGATCTGGTAGAGGTCCACGTGGTCGGTGCCGAGACGGCGCAGCGAGTTGTCGATGGCGGAGTGGATGTGCTTGCGGGACAGGCCGCGGTCGTTGAGACCCCTGCCCATCGGGAAGAAGACCTTGGTGGCCAGCACATAGTCGTCCCGGTCGGAGAAGATCCTGCGGAGCAGGCGGCCGGTGACCTCCTCGCTGCTGCCGGCGGAATACACGTCGGCGGTGTCGAAGAACGTGACCCCGGCGTCGGCCGCGCGGCGCACGATCGGCTCCGCCGTGGCCTCGTCGAGGACCCACTCGCTCCACTTGGCGGGGTCGCCGTAGCTCATCATGCCGAGGCAGACCCTTGACACCTTCATGCCGGTGGAACCCAGGCGCACGTATTCCATGGCGGAACCTCCTGATCATCGCTGTCAAGGCTCAGCCTACGGCCGGCGATTCGAGTCACGAATTCATCTTCATCCCGGCGACGCATCGCCACGGCTCGCGGATCGCCCGGAAACGATCATTGGGAGGGGCGGTCGGTCTTGTGGCTTCCGCCGAAAGCGTCCCTCAGTCAAGGTTGCTCAGCTCTCGATACGCCTCGCGGAGCTCTGCGCCTTGGGAACATCGCGCGCTTCGATCATCACCGAATACGTCGACGGCTATTTACAACGTTGAATGCAACGTTGTACAAACGGCTGGTAATGGAGATCGCCCAGGCTGGATGCCCGATGTGAGCGTCGGCGAGAGGCGAACCCTAGCGAGAGGGATCCGAATGCGCGCCAGAATCGTCCAGCGCATGACAGCGCTGTGCGCGGGGTTGGCCTGCCTCATCGCGGCGGCCCCGGCCGCGTCCTCCCCGCGGGAGGCCACCTCGGCCGCTCTACGGCAGAGCGCCTCGGGCGGCGTCTCGGCAGCCGCCTCGGCGGAACGTGGCAGCGGGGGCGGGACCTACACCAATCCGGTCAGCGGCGGTTTCGCCGACACCTTCGCCGACCCCGCGATCATCCGGGGCGAGGACGGCTGGTGGTACGCCTTCGGTACCAGCGATCCCCTGCGCGAGGGGGAGAGGAGTGCCCACCACCTGCCGATCTCCCGGTCACGTGATCTGGTCTCCTGGAGCCACGTCGGTGACGCCTTCACCGCCCAGACCCTGCCCACGTGGGCCGACAGGGCGGCGGGCGCGAGTCTGTGGGCGCCCGACATCCGCCGCGTGAACGGCCGCTACCGGCTGTACTACGTCGTCACCCAGACCACCGTCACCCCGGAGCGCAACGACAACGCGATCGGGATGGCCACCGCCCCCACTCCGGCAGGCCCCTGGACCGACTCGGGGGCACCCGTCGTCGGCCCGCGCAGGGGCGGGGGCCCCGACGACTTCAAATGGACCTTCGATCCCAGTCATGCCGTCGACACCGACGGGACCGAATACCTTGTCTATGGCTCCTACTACGGCGGGATCCACATCACACGGCTCGACGCCACGGGTGGCCGGGCGGTGGGCGACCCCACCATGATCGCCATCGACAACCGCTTCGAGGGCGGCTACCTCCTGCGCCGCGGCGGCTACTGGTACCTGTTCGCTTCCTCCGCTGACTGTTGCGCGGGCCCGGCCACCGGCTACAGCGTCTACGCCGGCCGTTCCCGCGCCATCACAGGGCCCTATCTCGACCGCGAGAGCACGCCGCTCAACACCTCACGGGCCGGCGGCACGATCGTCATCGCACCGAACGGCAACCGCTGGGTGGGCACCGGACACAACGCCGTGGTGACCGACCCGGCCGGGCAGGACTGGCTGGCCTACCATGCCATCGACCGAGACGATCCCTATCTCGACGAGCCGTTCGGCATCAACGAGCGGCCGATGCTGATCGACCGGCTGGATTGGATCGGCGGGTGGCCGACCGTCCGGGGCGGGGCGTGGGCGTCGGAGGAGCCGCAGCGGGCGCCGGGCGTGGCCACGGGGCGCAGGCCCGTGCGCGACCCGCGCCCGGGGCCGCTGGACCGTGCCCGGAGCGATGAGTTCGACGGTGCGGACCTGCAGCAGGGATGGACCTGGGTCCGCGCTCCGCAAGGACGCCTCGGCGGCGGCGCGCTCCGCTGGCCGACGCAGGCCGCCGAGCTCAACCGGGAGGACAACACCGCCTCGGTGCTCCTACGTGGGGTGCCCGAAGGCGACTGGACCGCCGAAACGAAGCTCCGCATCGACCTGGGCACGGACACGGTCCGCAACTACCAGCAGGCCGGTCTGATCGCCTACGGCGGCGACGACCTCTACGCCAAGCTCGTGCATGCCGCCATCTGGAACACCCGCCAGACCGAGTTCGGCAAGGAGATGCCCTATGCCGGTCGGATCGCCTACGGCGGCACGATCGTCGGGCCGCCCGCCGATACGACGTGGCTGCGCCTCGTCCACCGCGTCGACCCGCGCAACGGCGAGCACGAGCTGCGCGCGGCCACCAGCCGCGACGGGAAGTCGTGGATCTTCGGCGGCGTGTGGACGATGCCCGCGGAGACGGACCTGCGTGTCGGGCTCATCTCCCTGGGGGGTGCCGGAGCCACGGCCGAGTTCGACTACTTCCGCCTCTACCGGCGCTGACGGCACCCGCCTCACACAAGCCCGGACCGAGGGTCATCAGCGTGCTGCGGGCGCGTTCAGCTGGGCCATCAGGGTCTGGTTGTCCTCGATGTGCCAGTCCTCGACGATGCGGTCACCGCCGACGTGCTGGATGTCGATGGCGTTGAACTCCACCTTCTGGCCGTGCCCCTCCTTGCCGTCGAAGGTGCCGGTGAAGTGACCGCGGAAGACCAGCCGTGCGGTGATCTTGTCGCCGGTCACCAGCAGGTCCGACAGCTCGCAGGTCAGGTCGGGTACGGCGGCGCGGAAGTTCTTGGAGGCGGACGCCGGTCCGGCCGGGCCCTGCGGGCGGCCCTCGGGCAGGGTGTTGTCCCGGAAGTTCGGGCTGACGGAGGCGTGCAGATACTTGGCCTGGCCGGTGTTCCAGAAGGTGTAGAGCTGCTGGGCCAGGTGCACGGCGGTACGGGCCCGGCGGGTGCCGATGGAGCGATCCACGGTGATGTGCTTGGGGCGCACGAGGTCGTGGGACCGGTCGACCAGGCTCCATGCCCACCGCTGGTCGGAATGCGCGGAGTGGGGCCGCGGAGACGCGGAGACGCCGGCCTGAGCTGCCGCGGCGACTCCGGTGGAGAGGCAGGCCGTGGTCGCGGCGACTGCGATGACACGCTTGAAAACGGACATGGTGCACACACCTTCGAGATGAGTGAGATTGAGATGAGGTCCGAGTCCGGGATCGGCTGATCCGGTGCTGACCGGGTAGGGGTCAGATCTGGCGGAGGGCTCCGCCGTCGACGGCCCACTCGGCGCCGGTGACCTGTGCCGTCAACGGTGACAGCAGGAAGGCGATGACGCGGGCGACATCCTCGGGGGTGCCGAGCCGCGCGGTGGGCAGCCGCCGTACCTGGCCGACGAAATGCTCGATCGCCTGCTCGCGGTCCAGGCCGAACTGCTCGGCGAGCTGGTCGGCGAATCCGCCCGGAGCGTCCCACAGCCGGGTGCGGGTCGGCCCCGGGGAGACGACGTTGGAGCGGACCCCGTCCCGGCCGTACTCGACGGCCAGGGTCTTCGACACCGACAGCAGCGCGGCTTTGGCCGCCGCGTAGTCCACCAGCGGCATGTCCGGCAGCCGGGCCGCCTCGCTGGTCACGTGCACCAGACTGCCGCCCTGGCGCAGCAGGGCGGGCAGGACGGCCTTGGTCATCCGGACCGCGGTGTGCAGGTTGAGGTCGAAGGTGGCCTTCCACTGTTCGTCGGTCACCTGCAGGAACCCGGTACGGGCGTCAAGACCGCCGAGGTTGTTGACCAGTCCGTCGATGCGGCCGTGCCGTTCCAGCACGGCATCGGCGATCCGCCGCGCGGACTCCGGTTCGGTGAGGTCGGCCGCGATCCCCACGACCGTGGGCGCGAGCCGCTCCAGCCCTCGCGGGTCACGCGCGACGCCGACGACCGTGGCCCCTTCGGCTGCCAGCAGGGCCACCGCCGCCTTGCCGATGCCCGCGGAGGCTCCCGTCACGATGACGACGGCATCGTCGAGCTGTAGATCCATGGTGGGTGCTCTCCTCGCGTGGGTCAGACGAGACGGCCGCCGCCGTCGACGTGCAGAACGGTGCCGGTGACGTACGGGCTGGTCAGCGTGTAGATGACCGCCTGCACCAGGTCGTCGACGGTTCCGACCTGGCGGGCGGGGTTGCGCTCGGCCACGCCGCGCAGGAACGCCGCCTTCTCCGATCCCATGCGGTCCCAGGATCCGGTGTCGACGATGCCGGGGGAGATCGCGTTCACCCGCACCGGCGCCAGTTCCACGGCCAGCGCCTGCACCAGGAACGACAGCGCCCCGTTGGTGGTGGCCATCACCGCCCGCTCCGGAGCGGGCCGCCAGGCGGCCACCCCCGAGAAAAAGGTGAACGAGCCCTCCTCGCGTACCCGCGGGGCCAGATGCTTGGCCAGCAGCAGCGGGCCGATCACTTTCGCGGAGAACGCCCGCTGGATGTCCTGGAGATCGAGCTCCGTCACCGGCCCGTTGGCGTGCATCGCCGCGGTGGACACCAGATGCTGGAAATTGCCGACCTCGGCGGCCAGATTCGCGATGGAGCCCTCGTCCGTCAGATCGACCGGCGTCACCTGTGCCGGGCCGGCGAGCTCACCGGCGGTCCATTCGAGCTTGCGCGGGTCCGGCCCGGCCAGCACCAGATCGGCACCCGCGGCTGAAGCCGCCCGGGCGAGGGCGCGGCCGGTATGGGAGCCTGCCCCGACGATCACCAGCCGCTGCCCGGCAAGAACGTCTGTGACAGTCATGATGGTTCTCCTTGGCTTTTCAAAGGGATATGTCGCCCGAATGGCGACACATCGACTCTGCGCGACCCGCATCAATAAGTCCAAGGCTTACTTTTCATTACTGCGATAACATTTGTTCATGGCAACGCTGCGGCAGCTCGAATACCTGATCACGGTGGTCGACACCGGCTCCTTCACCCATGCGGCTGAGCTGCTCCACGTCACCCAGCCAGCGCTGTCGCACCAGATCCGCGCGCTCGAGAAGTCCGTCGGAGGAACGTTGCTCGAGCGCCTCCCTCGCTCGGTCCGGCCGACTCCGATGGGTCGGGCGATGTTGCCGTACGCCCGCGCCGCCCTCGCCGACGCCGACCGCGCCCGCACCGCCGCCCGCCAGGCCGGCGGCCTGGAGGCAGCCGAACTGCACGTCGCGACGCTCTATTCGATCACCCTTGGCGTCCTGCCCGCCGTGCTGCGCGCCTGGCGCCGGCAGTATCCGAGCAACCAGGTACGCCTGTTCGAGCACCGGCACGCTGACGAACTCGCCGCCGCGATGGCCGCCGGGCAGGCCGACCTGGCCATCGGGCCGCCGCCTGCGCATTGGGACGGACCGATCCGGGAGATCGGCATCGAGGAGTTCGTCATCGTGGTCGCCGCCGACGATCCGCTCGCCGCCACCGGTCAGGCCCATCTCGACCTGGGGGCGCTGGCCGACTGCGCCTGGGTGCACTACGCACCCGGCAACGGCCTGGCGGAAGTTCTCGACCAGGCGTGCGCGGTGGCGGGATTCCAGCCGCGCGCCGCGATCCGTACCGAACAGAGCGCGGCCGCGCCCCTGCTCGCCGCGGCCGGTCTCGGGCCCGCCCTGGTCCCCGCCAACAGCATTCCCGCCGGATTCGACGGTCGTCTCCTCCGCCCGCGGCCCGCCATCCGCCGGCCCCTGGCCGCCTACACCCGGACCCGCCCCGACGCCCTCACCACCGCCTTCACCCGAACCGTCACCGAGCACGCCTGCGTCTTCCCCCAGCACGTCCAGGCTCTCCTCGAAGCCGACGTCGCGGCACCGGTCACAGCGCTCCACCTGATCCGTCACTCGGAGGAAAAGGGCTGAAAGCTGCCAGGAGGAGGGCCGGGAGACGTCGTCGCCCCCGATGGCAGGTCGCCGGCGGCAACGGTGCCGCGTACCCGGCGCCCGGTCGGGGAGGCCGTGCCGTCAGCTCCGCGGTGGAGCGGACCGCGCCTGCCGGCCGCCGGGCAGTTCCACCGTGGGCCAGGCGGCGGCGTAGCGCGGTGGCCGCGCGTCCTCGTAGATCACGATCAGTCGACCGCTGAAGATCGTCAACGCGACCGGTCGAGCGGATGCCGAAGGATCGTCGCGACACCTTCGGCGGGTGTCGTGCCCGAGATCATCAGGGCCGTCACACCGGGGGCGGGTCACGGGTGCCTTCGCGCACGCCGGCGTCGGAGCGCCCCGTTCCGTCGTGGAATCGGCCGATCACTGTGATGGACTCATGTCCGGAACCGACAATCATGCTATGAGCTCATCTCGGCATGACCACGCCCTGCCCCCCTCCCGCGTCCAGGAGGTCGCCGACGGCGTCTACGCCTACATCCAGCCCGACGGGAGCTGGTGGATCAACAACACCGGCTTCCTGGTGGGACGGCGCGGAGTGATCAGTGTGGACTCCTGCTCCACCGAGCGGCGCACCCTGGCCTACCGCGAGGCCATCAGGTCGGTCACCGACCGGCCGGTCACGACATTGATCAACACCCATCACCACGGTGACCACACCTTCGGCAACTACGCCTTCCCCGAGGCGACGATCGTCGGGCACGAGCGGACCCGGGAGATGATCCTGGCCGAGGGGATCCCGGAATACCGCACCCTGGCCTGGACCCCGGTCGACTGGGGCGACCTGGAGGCCTGCCCGCCGTTCCTCACCTACACCGACGGGGTGACCGTCCACTCCGACGAGCTGCGCTGCGAGGTCCGCCACGTCGGCGGCCCGGCGCACACGACCAACGACTCGATCGTGTGGATCCCCGAGCGGTCGCTGCTGTTCGCCGGCGACCTGGTGTTCAACGGCGGCACCCCGTTCGTGATGATGGGCTCGGTCCAGGGGTCGATCGCGGTCCTCGACCGGCTCCGGGAGCTGAACGCCGAGACGATCGTGCCCGGCCACGGCGGGGTGTGCGGGCCCGAGGTCATCGACCGCGTGCAGGGATACCTGCGGTTCGTGATGGCCACCGCCGAGCTCGGCCGGGCGGCCGGCCTGTCGCCGCTGCAGGCGGCGCGCGAGGCCGACCTCGGCGAGTACGCCGGGCTGCTCGACCCCGAGCGCATCGTCGGCAACCTGCACCGGGCCTACGCCGAGCTGGACGGCCTGCCTCCGGGGGAGCCGATCGACCTCGTCGCCGCGATGCTGGAGATGGTCGAGTTCAACGGGGGCAGGCCGCTGACCTGCCTGGCCTGACGGCGGTCACCCGACGGTGCGGGCGGTGACGGCCTGACCGCCTCCGGGCCGGGCGGCCCGGCCGGGCCGCCCGGCGCCGGGCTCAGGACAGGTGGCGCGCCCACCATTCGAGGACGGCCTCGAAACGCTGGCGGCGGTGCCGGGGACGGCCGCTCCGGCTGAGCTCGTGGCCCTCGCCGGGGAACAGCAGGAACTCGGCCGGCACGCCGTTGCGGCGCAGCGCGACGAACATGCGCTGGGCCTGCTCGACCGGGCAGCGCCAGTCCTCCTCGGAGTGGACCACCGCGAACGGCAGGTTGATCCGGTCGGCGTGGTAGAGCGGGCTCATCGCGCGCTGGACCTCGGGGTCGGGGCCGCAGTACGCCTCGGCGAAGAACCAGCCGATGTCGGAGGAGCCGGTGAAGGAGTCCCAGGCGTTGACCGCCCGCTCGCTCCAGGCCGCCCTGAACCGCGCTCCGTGGTGGGCGGCCAGCCAGCTCGTCATGAACCCGCCGTAGGAGCCGCCCATCACGCCGACCCGCTCGCCGTCGCACTCGGGCCGGGCCAGCGCCGCGTCCAGCAGGGCCAGCACGTCGTCGGCGTCCACGGTGCCGAAGGCGCCGATCACCGACTGGCCGTGGGCCTGGCCGTACCCCGCCGAGCCGCGCGGGTTGGGCAGGACCACCGCGTATCCGGCGGCGGCGTAGACCTGGGTCTCGTCCAGGAAGCCCCAGCCGTGCTGGTGGAACGGGCCGCCGTGCACGTTCAGCAGGACCGGGTGCGGCCCCTCGCCCTCCGGCAGGGCCAGCCAGCCGTGGACCGGGTAGCCGTCGGCGGAGACGGCGGTGATCTCCTGGAGCGGGCGGATCCCGGCCAGCGACCCGCAGAAGTCCGTGAGCGTCCCGTCCGGGGTGACCACCTCGCCGGGGCTCTCCGGGGTGGACACCACCGCGATGACCTGCCCGCCGTAGGAGGTGAACGCCTTGACGGCCGCCCGCTCGCCCAGGACGAGGGGGAGCTTCTCCAGCGGGCCGTCCTGGATGCCGGAGGGGACCAGCCGGAGTTCGACCGCGCCGCGCACCCGCACCGTGACCAGGACGCCGTCCTCGGCCGCGACGGGGGTCATCGGCTCGATGTCGACCGACTCCTCCTCGGTCAGCCGCACCCCGGCCGCCGGCTCGCCGCCGATCACCAGGGGAGCGCGGTAGAGGCCGGTGTTGCGGGCCACCGCGTGGATGCCGGAGAAGGCGCTGCCGAGGTAGAGCACCTCCCCGCCGGGCAGTGCGACGGGGTAGCCGGCCGATCCGGCGCTGCGCACCACCAGGACCGGCGTCCCGCCGGCGGCCGGCACCGCGTACAGGTCGGTGTGCAGGGACTCGCCGTCCAGGTCGCGGGCGGCCGAGACCAGCACGTGCTCGCCGTCGAGGGTCCAGCTCGGGAAGTTGACGTCGTAGGGCCCTTCGGTGAGCTGCACCGGCTGCGGGATGTCGGCCAGGGCGTTGACCACGAACAGGGCCGGCCGGCGGTCCAGGGTGAAACCGACGCCGTCGTGCCGGTAGCGGAACCCGGTGATGCGGCGCGGCGCCTCGGCCGCGGCGCTGACGTCCTCCTCGGTGCCGTAGCGGCCGTTCTCGGGGACCCGGGCGACGAAGGCGATCCGGCGGGAGTCGGGGGCCCAGACCGGCGCGCCCGCGCCGAGCGGCAGATCGGTGACCGGGCGCGCCTCGCCGCCGCCGGTGGGCATCACGTGGAGCTGCGGCCTGCCGCCGCCGCTCGCGCGCAGGAAGGCCACCCAGGCTCCGTCGGGGGAGATCTGGGGCGCGCTGTCGTGGTCGCCGAAGGTGAACTGGACGGGCGGGCCGTCCTGGGGGAGCCGCCACAGGCCCCCGCGGTAGGCGTCGGCCTCCAGGTCGGGGCGGGACACGTCGACGAGGATGAGATCCTCGTGAAGGGTGACGCTGCCGGGGACGTGCAGCAGGGCGAGATCTTCTGGACGCATGCCCAGGGACGTTATCACCGTATTAATCGTCTTTTATGGGACGCAAGCGTGGTTTGTACACACAGAAGATGCCGCGGGCCTACAGGAGGGTGAGCCCGCCGTCCACGGCGAGGACCTGGCCGGTGACGTAGCTCGCCTCGTCCGACAGCAGGAAGGCCGTCACCTTCGCCACCTCCCAGGCGGTGCCCTGGCGGCCCATCGGGATCATCACCTGGCCGCGGTGCTCCCAGAGCTTGGCCGCGTCCCGGCCGAGCGGAGTGTCGATCAGGCCGGGGGCGACCAGGTTCGCCCGGACCCCGCGGCCGGCGCCCTCCAGCGCGACGTGCCTGGCCAGGCCCACCAGCCCTGCCTTGGAGGCGTCGTAGGCGGGGATCAGGCTGCCCGGCCGCAGTCCGGCCACCGAGCCGATGAACACGATCGAGGCGCCGGGGCCGAGCAGCGGCAGCGCGCCCCTGCAGACCAGGAAGTGGCCGCGCAGGTTGACCGCGAACACCCGGTCCCAGTCGGCGGCGCCGGTCCCCGCCAGGGCCAGCCCGGAGCCGATCGCGGCGTTGAGCACGACGCCGTCCACCGCGCCCGCCCGTCCGGCCAGCGCCTCGCAGGCGTCCCCGTCGGCGAGGTCCACGGCGACCACCTCGGCCCGCCCGCCCTCGCGGCCGATCCACGCGGCCGTCTCGGCGGCCGCGTCCTCGTCCACGTCCGCGCAGACCACCGCGGCGCCCTGCCGGGCGGCCTCGACCGCGATCGCCCGCCCGTTCCCGACCGGCGCCTCCGGGTCGGAGGACGGCCGGGTGCCCGCCCCTACGACGAGCACACGTCTACCTACCAAGCGACCGTTCACAGGCGTGATGGTAGTAAGTAACCTCTGATCTGTGAATCCCCGAGTCGAGCCCCTGCCCCCCGAGCAGTGGGACGGGTTCCTCACCCGCGTGGTCGAGGGCACCGGTCCCTACAACGTCTTCACCACACTGGCCCGTCACCCCGCGCTGTTCCAGGCGTGGATCGGGTTCGGCGCGGCGCTGCTGTACGGCACGCTGCCCGCCCGCGACCGGGAGCTGGCCGTCCTGCGCACCGCGCACCTGCGCGGGAGCGCCTACGAGTGGGCCCAGCACGTACGGCTGGCCCGGGAGGCGGGGCTCTCCGAGGCCGAGATCGAGGCCGTCCGCGGCCACGGGCACGAGTGGGCAGCCGACGACCGGCTGGTGCTGGACGTGGCCGAGGAGATGCACCGGTCCGGAGATCTCGCCGACCGGACGTGGCAGGCCCTGTGCACCCGCTACGACGAGCCCGGCCGGATCGAACTGGTCATGCTCGTCGCCCACTACGACATGCTCGCCGTGGTCCTGAACACCCTGCGGGTCCCCCTGGAGGAGTCCCCGGGGGACGCCGCCGCGACGTCCGCCGGCCACGCGCCCCCGCGGCTCCCCCCGGCCGTCGGGGGGTGAGGCCGGGAGGGCGCGCTCTCACCTCGACGGCACGATCATCGTGACGCCGGGGACGGAGCCGAGCGCGGCGAGCGCGGGACCCGCCTCGTCGAGGCCGATGGTGCGGGTGACCAGCAGGTCGGGGCGGAGCAGCCCGCCGGCGACCATCTCCAGCATCGCCGGGTAGGCGTGGGCGGCCATGCCGTGGCTGCCGAGGAGTTCGAGCTCGTGGGCGATCACCCGGTTCATCGGGAGCGAGGTGAGGCCGGGGAGCAGGCCGATCTGGACGTGGCGGCCCCGGCGGCGCAGGCTCTCGATCGACGACGCGCACGTCCGCGGGCTGCCGAGCGCGTCGATCGAGACGTGGGCCCCGCCGCCGGTCAGGTCCCGGACGCGCGCGGCGACGCCGGCCCCGGCGTCGGCCCCCTCGGCGTCCCGGGCGGGCGGAGCGGGCGCGGCGCCGCCGGCCCGCCCGGCCGGGGCGTCCGGCGGGACGGCGGGGGCACCGGGCGAGGCCGCGCTGACGCAGGCCGCGGCGCCGAACCGCCGGGCCAGCTCCAGGGCCTGGGGGGAGACGTCCACGGCGACCACCCGGGCGCCCGCGGCGGCGGCGATCATCACGGCGGACAGGCCGACGCCGCCGCAGCCGTGCACCGCCACCCACTCGCCGGGCCGTACGCGGCCGACCGTCACCACGGCGCGGAAGGCGGTGGCGAAGCGGCAGCCCAGGCTCGCGGCGGTGGGGAAGGCCATCTCCTCCGGCAGCCCCACCAGGTTCACGTCGGCGTTCTCGATCGCCACGTATTCGGCGAAGGAGCCCCAGTGGGTGAACCCCGGCTGGGTCTGGCGCTCGCAGACCTGCTGGTCGCCGGCCGCGCACGCCGCGCAGCGCCCGCAGGCGCAGACGAACGGGACCGTCACCCGGTCGCCGGGCCGCCAGGCGCCGACCCCCGCCCCCACGGCCTCCACGACCCCGGCCAGCTCGTGTCCGGGCACGTGCGGCAGGACCCGGATGTCCGGATCGTGGCCCTGCCAGCCGTGCCAGTCGCTCCGGCACAGGCCGGTCGCCTCCACGCGGACCACCGCCCCGCCGGGCGGCGGCCCGGGGGCGGGCACCTCCCGGACCCGCAGATCGGCCCCGAAGGCGTCGAAGACCACCGCTCGCACTCGCACACTCCTCTGACCGGCACGGTCCGCCTGTCTCGGCGGCCCCCGCAGCATCTCAGCATCCGCGGGGCGTCATGGGAAGGAGCGCCGGATACGCCGTCCGGGCCGTCACTTGACGCACGGACTGATTAGAACCCTCGGCTGGGGACAGAGGGAGGGGGCAGGCAGGCCAACGGATCGGATGGTGAGATGGGTCAGCAACTCGACAAGGACCGATTCTCCGAGGCGGACTTCGCCCGCTTCGGGGAACGGCTGGCAGAGCAGCTCGGCGCGCTCCGCGGGCTGCTGGCCAGACCGGGCTTCGGTGACGGGCCCGCGACTGTCGGGGCCGAGCTGGAGATGTTCCTCATCACCCCTGAGGGCCGGCCGCTGCCGCGCAATCACGAGGTGCGCGCCGCCGCCGACGACGGCCGGATCGTGCCGGAGCTCGGCCGGTTCAACCTGGAGGTCAACCTGACCCCGCTGCCGCTCGCCGGGCGCCCCTTCAGCGCCCTGGTCCGGGAGCTGCGCGAGACGATGGCCCTGGTGGACGCGGCGGCGGCGACGCAGGGCGGCCAGGCCCTGGCGATCGGCATCCTGCCCTCGCTGAGCGAGTTCGACTTCACCCACGAGGCGCTCAGCGACGAGGGCCGCTACCGGGCGCTGGCCCGGGGCATGCGGCGGCTGCGCACCGAACCGTTCCGGGTCCGGATCGAAGGGGTCGAAGAGCTGGAGCTGGAGGTCGAGGGGGTGATCCTGGAGAGCGCCAACACCTCCTGGCAGGTCCACCTCCGCACGGCCCCCGCCGACTTCGCCCGCGTCTACAACGCCGCCCAGCTCGCCACCGGCCCGGTCCTCGCGGTCAGCGGCAACTCGCCGGGCTTCCTGGGCCGGCGGCTGTGGGAGGAGACCAGGATCGCGCTGTTCGAGGAGTCGGCCGACGACCGTGACGTGGAACGGCCCGAGCGCAGGGACCGGCGGGTGGCCCTCGGCTCCGGATGGGTGCGCAGCGCCGAGGAGATGTTCGAGACGTGTGTCCGCGACTACGAGCCGGTGCTGCCGATGACCTCTCCGCCGGGTCCGCAGGCGGAGGGGGAGGCGCCGGAGCTGGCCGAGCTCCGGCTGCACCAGGGCACGGTCTGGCAGTGGAACCGGCCGATCTACGACCCGGCGGACGGTGGCCACCTGCGGGTGGAGATGCGCGCCCTGCCGGCCGGGCCGACCCCCGCCGACATGGCGGCCAACGCCGCCTTCCTGCTGGGGCTCACCTCGGCCATGTCGGCCGAGCCGGTCGAGGAGTTCCCCTTCGCCGCGGCCTACCGCAACTTCTACCGGGCCGCGATCCACGGCCTGGACGCGCCGATGGCCTGGCCGGGGCTGGGAGAGGAGATCCCGGCCGCGCGGCTGGCCCTGGAGCTGCTGCCCGTCGCCAGGGCCGGGCTCGAACGGATGGGCGTCGACCCGGCCGAGGCGGACTGGACGCTGGACATCATCCGGGAGCGGGTCAGGCTCCGCCGTACCGGCGCGATCTGGCAGCGCGAGGCCCTGGGCGGCCTGGGTGGCGATCCGGCGGCCCGGGCCCGCATGGTGACCCGCTACCGGGAGCTGTCGCTCACCGGGGAGCCGGTGCACACCTGGCCCATATGATCAGAAAAGGGATCCGAATCCCGGCATACTCATGAACTCCACATCTTGATCCGCCCGCCCGGGCGCGACCGGAGAAGGAGAACCCCCCCATGAGCGGGATGACGGCCGTAGCGGCGGAGCCCTTCCAGTTGAGGCGGGACGGCGGCGACTACGGGGCCGGGGTCCGGGCCCTGGAGAAACACCTCAAGCGCGTGCCCCTCGACACCGTGCTGGCCAAGGCCAACCGCGTCGCGGTCCGGAAGGGCTCCACCGGCGCCGGGGCCTTCGGGACGATGAGGCCCCGGCCGGTGGACTGGTACTGCTTCGAGGCGTCCGACAACGCCGTCCGCGAGTGGTATCCCCAGGGGCTGACCTGTGCCTCCGACGCCGGGATCGGCGCGGGCGTGTACGTGGTGAGCTGGTACTACAAGCCGGAGACGGGGGCCGAGCGGGGAGTGCGCCTGTCCTTCCTCGACACCGCGACGCTCCGCTACCGGCACGTCCTGCTGGTGCGGGCCCGCGCCGACGGCGACATCGCCCCGATCAACATCCACGCCGGCGGCATCGCGTGGTACGGCGGCCTGCTCTACGTCGCCGACACCACCCGCGGCATGCGGGTCTTCGACACCCGGCACATCTTCGAGGTGGACGGGGACGACAAGACCACGATCGGCCGCAAGGGCGGGGTGCACAACGCCTTCGGCTACCGCTACGTGATGCCGCAGACCGGCGCCTGGACCTCGGCCGGCGGAGCCCTGTTCTCCTTCGCCGCGATCGACCGCACGACCCCGACCGACACCCTGATCTCCGGCGAGTACGTCGACGCCCCCGGCGCGACCGGCCGGGTGGCCCGCTGGCCGCTGGAGTCCGACGGCTCGCTGCGCGCCGACGGCGGCGTCGCCTCCGCCCTGGACGCCTACCGCCTGCCCGCGGCCAGGATCCAGGGCGCGCTCTCCCACGAGGGCACCTGGTATCTCAGCCAGGCGGCGGGCGCCTCCAAGAACGGCACCCTGATCGTGGTCGGCGACACGCTCGCCAGGCGCCCCTACCCGGTGGGCCCTGAGGACCTCACCTGCGTCCGAGACAGCCGGACGCTGTGGAGCGTCACCGAGTTCGCGGGCCGCCGCGTGATCTACGGCGTGCCGTTGTAGGGCGCCTCAGTGCAGCGACCCGCCGACCAGGCGGAGGTCGTCGCCCACGGAGACGGCGGCGGTCACGATCGCCGTCAGCGCCTCGGCGGCCACGGCCACCGGCATGGACGGCCCGGCCTGGCCGAGCACCTGCCCCGGGGCGTACGGCACGTGCACGAAGCCGCCGCGGACCTTGGGCCGCTCGGTGGCGATCAGGTGCATGAGGCCGTAGAAGACGTGGTTGCACACGAACGTCCCGGCGCTCTGCGACACGCTCGCCGGGACCCCGGCCGCCCGGGCCGCCGCCACGCAGGCCTTCACCGGCAGCGTGGCGAAGTAGGCGGCGGGGCCGCCGCGCACCACCGGCTCGTCGATCGGCTGCCGTCCGGCGTTGTCCGGGATGCGGGCGTCGTCGAGGTTGACGGCCACCCGCTCCACCGTGACGTCGGGCCGCCCCCCGGCCTGCCCCACGCAGACGACCACCGTGGGGTCGTGCTCCAGCACTGCCGCGCGCAGGTGCTCCAGCGCCTGGCCGAACACGCACGGCAGCTGTACGGCCCGCACCCCGGGCACCAGCGCGACAGCCTCCCACGAGGGGTTGACCGCGGCGCCGTCGAACGGCTCGAAGCCGGTGAGCAGGACCGTCATCGCCGGCCCGCCGGGAGGGCGCAGGCCGGGGTGCCGCCGGGCAGGCGGTGGCGGTTGGCCGAGACGAGTCGGTAGACCCCCTGGGCCGCCCAGCGCAACGGCGGCATCCGCAGGAGGAGCCCCGGCAGGCTCCACGGCGGGCCGGCGGCGATCAGGAGCCTGGCGACCGCCTGCGCGCCGCCGTACACCCGGCCGCGCTCGACCCAGAGAACCTCGTGGTCGGCGCGCTCCCGCGTGGTGCCGAGCGCGGCCAGGTCGGCGCGCTGCCAGGGCGTGGCACGGGCCCGCAGCCCGATCCGGCGCTCGGCGAAGCGGACGCTCGCCGTGCAGAACCCGCAGTCGCCGTCGTAGAGCAGCACCGGTTGTTCCCTCATGGGACAGACCTTACCCAGCCGCTCCGATCACGACCGCGGGACCAGGGTGACGGCGACGGGGCGGTGGTCGGAGTGGTGGACGTCCGGGTTGGCCGGGTCCTCGCCGTCGAAGCCCGGGGTGACCAGCACGTGGTCGATCTGCTCGGCCGGCACGCCCACCCCGGCGACGGTCGACAACGGCCTGGCCGGGGCGATGGGGTCGGTCAGGCCGGAGCTCATGAGCACCCGCCAGGCCGGGTCGGCGGGCTCGAGGTTGAGGTCGCCGGCCACGACCACGGGGCGGCCTCCCCGCGCGGCGTCCTCGACGATCCGCCCGAGCTGTTCCACCTGGTCGAGCTCGCGCCAGCCGGGCGGCGGCTGCAGATGGGTGGCGATCACGGTGATGTCCCGGTCCCGCCACCTCACCCCGACCTCCAGCGCCTGCGCCCCGGTCGGGCCGCCCTGGACGAGCACGTGGTTGCGGACCGAGGTGACCGGCAGATCGGTCAGGAGCGCGTCGCCCCACACCTCGTCGGCCGCCGGAGCCCACAGGTAGCGCATGCCGAGCCGTTCGGAGATCAGCCGGACGCCGTCGTGGCCGCCGTTGAGCAGCCAGCCCCGGTCGGCCTCGCCGAGCACGACCACGTGCGGTCGCAGCGCCCTGAGGGTGTCGGCCTGCTGCTCCAGCGACAACCTGCCGGGCAGGCCGTACCCCATCCGGATGTTGTAGGCCGCCACCCG
Source organism: Streptosporangium sp. NPDC048886 (assembly GCF_055586905.1). Lineage (NCBI taxonomy): Bacteria > Bacillati > Actinomycetota > Actinomycetes > Streptosporangiales > Streptosporangiaceae > Streptosporangium > Streptosporangium sp. NPDC048886. Next base: position 217,087 of record NZ_JBVJHH010000011.1, on the reverse strand, counting down.
CAGCCCGTCGCCGGGCGGCTCCCATCTCGGCGCGCTCCCCTGCCAGAGGGGGACGGCCGCCACCAGCGCGGCCGCGGCGGCGCCGGCGGCCGGCAGCCGCCGGCCGTAGGAGCCCCGGGGCAGGCCCGTGCTGCCGGCCGTGCCCAGCGCGACCAGGAGCGCCGCGCAGCCGGGCACCCACCGGTTGGGCAGGTAGAGGTCGTAGGCGGCGTAGTAGCCGAAGACGAGCACGACGAACAGCAGCATGCCCCCGGCCGCGGCCAGGCCGCGCCGGAGCGGTCGGTCGGGGCCGGAGGTCGCCGCCGCGTGCGCCAGGCAGGCCCCCAGCGCGACCTGGCCGATGATCTGGGCGGCGATCGTCCAGCCGGGGGCCACGCCGTGGACGCCGTCCACAGTGGCCCTCCCGGCCGCGAACGCCGCGGCGGAGGCGGCCAGGGCGACGGCGGGCACCAGCGGGCGCCGGAGCAGCGGCTGCGCGGCGGGCGCCGCCGACACCACCGCGAACCCCGCCACGACCGCGGCCACGCCCGCGGCGGCGAGCGGTGCGGAGGAGCCGGCCGCGGCCTGGGCGTGCGCGGTGTTGCCCGTGTACAGGCCCCACAGCAGCAGCGCGGGGCCGATCGTCAGCCAGGCGCGCGGAGCGCCGGAGTGCTCCTCCTCGGCGGGCCGGGGCCGCAGCAGGAAGATCCCGAACAGCGCGAGTTCGGCCACCAGCGGCAGCCAGGGGAGCGGGCCGGGCCGCCACATCAGGTCGATGCCGTCCAGCGCCGCGTGGGTCACCGTGGCGGCCGCCAGCCCGGTGATCACCCCGGCCATCGCGGGCCGGGCGTCCTGGGCGGCCGCCGCGGTGGCCACCAGCCAGACCAGCCCGGCCAGCAGGCCCGCGCTCGCCAGGTAGAGCTGCGCGTCGCCGCCGGAGGTCGGCTGCAGTGCCAGCCGGGCCAGGAGCAGCAGGAGGCCGGCCCCGGTGGCCAGCAGCCGCGGTGGGACGGACCGGGCCAGCGGGACCGCGAGGAAGGCCGCCAGGAACCAGGAGACGGCGTACAGGCCCATCATCTCCGCGGGCGTGCTGCCCGCCCGGCCGAACAGTGTGATCAGCGACGGCAGGAAGACGCGGAGCACGTCGGCCAGCACCAGCACACCGAGAGCGACGTCCAGGCGGATCCGCATGCCACCTCCAAGGAATGTGAGCCATCCTCGCTTCCTTGGGGGGCTGTGACAAGGCCCGGCAACCCCGTGGCGGCGGCCAGGGGCCCGGCCCGGACGGCGGGACGCGCCCGGCGGCACTCGACGGCCGCGGAGCGCCCCGGCGGGGACGGACCCCCGCGGACGCGCGACTCACCTCCGGGTGGTCGCCGTCATCCGTCCAGATGCCGGAAGGCCTCGTGGGCGGAGCGGACGCTGTCGCGCAGCGCCCGCTCCAGCTGGTCGGCGTCCTCGGCCAGGCGGCCGATCTCCGGCACGGACTGCGCGTCGGCGCCGCTCTCGGCCAGGAGCTCCTCGTAGCGGGGGAGCCGGGCCCGCAGCAGCTCGATCTGGTCGTGGGCGCGCAGCGCGCGGTCGGCCTCGGAGACGTGGCGCGCGTAGCGCTCCAGGGCCTCCACCCGGGCGACGACGGCGGCCTCGCTGGCGGCCAGCGCCCGCTCCAGCGGCGCCATCGCGGCCGCCACCTCCGGCGTGCTCCCGCCGCGGGCCAGGTCGTGGTGTTCGGTCCGCAGCGCCGACAGCTTGGCCAGCAGCCGGGCGATCTCCCACTCCTGCGCCGGCAGCATCACCGCGTTGCGCACGTCGTCGAGCATGCCCATGGCGTTGACCCGGGAACCGAGGATGTGGCCGACCGCCTGACGGGTCCGGTCGAGGAGCGGGCCGGCGCCGTGGTCGAAGTCCTCGGGCAGCAGATAGCGGCCCTCGTACCACCGGGCCTGCTGGTAGAGCTCGTCGCCGGCCTCCTCCCGGCCCTCCGGCTCCAACGGCTCGCGCAGGACCAGCTGGCCGATGAGGACCACCACGACGATCAGCGCGAACACGTAGAAGAACTTCCCCCCGGCGTCCCTGAGGAGCACGCTCACCAGGGAGAGCGCCGAGATCGCGCCGCCTATCCGCAGTGCGCGGACCAGCGGGCGCGAGCCGCCCGGCCGGGGCTCGGGCCGCCAGCCGGCGCGGATCCGCGACAGCGCCCGCCCGTGCCGGCGGAACAGGTCGGCGACGTCCGCGGGCACCTCCGGATCGACGATCACCCGCTGCGGGCGCCCGTCCTCTCCCATGCTTTCCAGTTCATAGCTGTTCAGGTCGCCCGTCCAGATAGCGGAAGGCCTCGTGGGCGGAGCGGACGCTGTCGCGCAGCGCCCGCCGGAGCTGGGCGGCGTCCTCGCTCAGGTTTCCGATCTCCGGCGCGGAGAACCTCGCCGCGCCCGTCTCGGCGACGAGCTGCTCGTATTCGGGCAGGTGGGCGAGGAGCGCGTCGATCTGGCCCTGGGACCGCAGCGCGCGGTCGGCCTCGGAGACGTGGCGCGCGTAGCGCTCCAGGGCCTCCACCCGGGCGACGACGGCGGCCTCGCTGGCGGCCAGCGCCCGCTCCAGCGGCGCCATCGCGGCCACCACCTCCGGGGTGCTCCCGCCGCGGGCCAGGCCGCGGTGCTTGGCCCGCAGCGCCGACAGTTTGGTCAGCAGCCGGGCGATCTCCCACTCCTCGGCCGGCAGCATCACCGAGTTGCGCACGCTGTCGAGCATGCCCATGGCGTTGACCCGGGAGCCGAGGATGTGGTCGATGGCCCGCTGGACCCGGCCGAGCAGCTCCCTGGCGGGATAGTCGAAGTCCTCCAGGACCAGGTAGCCGCCCTTGTACCACTGCGCGTGCCGGTGCAGGACGCGCTCGACGGCGTCGTGCGGGGCCGGCTTCCTGGCGACGTAGACGCAGGTGAGGACCACGAGATAGATGCTGGCCAGGATCAGCAGGAACGCGATCGGCAGGCCGGCGATCGTGGCGATCGCCGCCATGCCCCCCGTCACGGCGAGGGGCGCCACGATGGCCGACGGGAGCCGGGAGGCGTTCTCCGGCGCCGGGCTCCACCCGGCCCGGAAACGGGAGAGCAGTGGTCCGTTCCGCCGGAGGAGGTCGGCGACGTCCGCGGGCACCTCCGGATCGACCACCACGCGCTGCACAGGCTGGCCCCCTTCACCACACGGTCAAACGAACATAGCGATTAACCGGTTTCACGTCATGCGTCCCTCTATGTTGCCTCTTTACGGCGATGTGTCGTGTGCCGAAAGAATGATCGTGATGATCCGTGGTGGGCGGGCCACTCCGGACCGGACCGGTCCGTCCGCCGGAGAGGACGCCGGAACAGAAAGATCCCCAGGCCGGAGACCTGGGGATCTTGATGGTGGACGATACAGGGATTGAACCTGTGACCTCTTCCGTGTCAGGGAAGCGCTCTCCCGCTGAGCTAATCGTCCTCGGGTGAACCAGAGCGGAAGACGGGATTCGAACCCGCGACCCTCACCTTGGCAAGGTGATGCTCTACCACTGAGCCACTTCCGCGTGTCTGCGTCGGGTCTCCCCGCCGCGGCACGTGCGCTACTTTACCGGATCCTTGAGACTCCGATGTCCGTGCACTGAGGTGGAGACGGGATTTGAACCCGTGTACACGGCTTTGCAGGCCGTTGCCTCGCCTCTCGGCCACTCCACCAGTCAGATCCCGGAGGACCTGCTGGAGCGGAAGACGGGATTCGAACCCGCGACCCTCACCTTGGCAAGGTGATGCTCTACCACTGAGCCACTTCCGCGTGATCCCCGGAAACGTCTCCGGGGCACGAGAAAACTCTAGCGCCTCCGGGACGCGGATGTGCGCAACCGGGCTCCCCGCCGGAGGTCTTCCTTGGTGATCACCTGCACGTCGGCGGCCCGCACGAACATGATCCGGTGGCCGAACTGGATCTGGCGGTAGCGGGCCTCACCCCTGACGATCCGGTGCGCGGCCGGGTCGAAGGTGCCCGCCCGCAGGTAGGCGGCACGGGTCGTCATGCCCAGGCTGTAGAGCTGCCCGGCCGGGAAGGAGTACTGCAGCGGGACCAGCTCCTGCCGCGGGACGCCCCTGGGGTAGGCCGACGCCTCGGGGTAGGCCCTGCCGTACACCTTGACGGGGGCGTGACCGGGCTTGGGCGTCACCAGCGGGCCGGAGGCGGGGACGGACGTGCGGGCGTCCGCGGGGTCGTGGAACCACGCCTTCTGCCCGAGATACCAGATCGCCGTCCAGTCGCCCCTGCGCTCGGCGAGCGCGTAGCGCTGACCGGCGGAGGCGCGGGCGGCGTGGTCGTAGACGCTGTAGGTGGAGGCGCCCGCCGGATGTTTGCCGATGTCCTTGACCAGCGGGGCCTCCTCGGAGGGGTGGCTGTGCAGCCAGACCGAGGAGGCGCCCCGCGGGGGACACTCGCCGGACTTGCCGCAGCCGGTGAAACGCGGCTGGTTGAGGGCGTAGTCCGGCTTGATCAGCACCGAGCGCGCGGCGGGGTCGGCGGAGCCGGTCAGCGGGCTGCCGAGCAGCTCGAAGTAGTGGCCCCAGTCCCAGTAGGGGCCGGGGTCCTGGTGCATGCCGCGCACGGTCGCCGGGGTGGTGCCCGGCACGTTGTCGTGGCCGATGATGTGCGCGCGGTCCAGGGGCACGCCGTATTCGCGCGCGAGGTGGGCGACCAGCTTGGCCGAGGCGAGATACATCGCCTCGGTGTACCAGGCGCCCTTGGCCAGGTAGCCCTCGTGCTCCAGGCCGATGGAGCGGGTGTTGACGTACCAGTTGCCCGCGTGCCAGCCGATGTCGGCGGCCCGCAGGTGCTGGGCGATGTGGCCGTCGCCGGAGCGCAGGGTGAAGTGCCAGCTCAGGTAGGTGGGGTCCTTGGTCAGCCGGGTTATGGCGTCGTAGCTGGTCTCCCCGTCGTGGATGACGATGTAGTCGATCCGGCGGGGGCCGTCGTAGCGGTCGTGGTTGCCGTAGCCGCCTTTCCTGAGCCGCTGGTAGGCGGCCGGCATCCATTCGCAGGAGACGGTGGGCGGGCAGTCGGGCGCGGGCGCCGACGCGCGGCGCAGCCCGGCCGGGGCGGGCGGCCGCCACGGGGACAGGCCCGGGACGGCGGGCAGGATCATCCGCTCGCCGTCGTCGGTCACGCGGGCCGCGCCGGCGCGGATCGTCGCGTAGACCTCGTCGGCGAAGAAGCGTGCCGCCCCGGCGTCCGCCGTCCCCGGGTAGCGGGCCACCGCGCCGTACCAGTCCGCCGGGTCGGCGCCCGCCGGTCCGCCGGCCCGCCGCTGGAGGTCGGCCAGCAGCGCCGCGCCGCCCTGGATGTTGGCCGCCGGGTCCCGGCGCAGCCGGGCGGGGGCGATCCCGGTCAGCTCCGCCGCCCGGCGCAGGGTGTCCGGGGGCGGGACCGCGGCGGTGGCCGGGAGGGCCGCGGGCGGGTGGGGGCGGCTCTCGTCGCCGCGCGGGTCCTGCCCGCGGTGGCCGCGGCGCCCCGGATCGGCCCGGACGTCGACCAGGTGCATGGGACCGTAGCCGGCCGAGACGCTGGGCAGCCCGTGGTTGGCGTCCCAGCGGGACTCCAGGTAGGAGACCGCGAGCAGCACGCTCTCCGGCACCCCGTAGGTCCGGGCCGCCCGGGCGAAGGCCGCCTGCCTGCCCTCCTGATCCTGCCCGGCCGGGGCCGGCTCCTCGGCGGCGGGCGCCGGAGTTACGGCGGGCGGAGTCCGCACGAGGGGCGGGGCGCCGCCGGGCGCGGGCGTTGCGGCGGCCGGGGCCAGTGCGGTGAGGGTGGCGACGACGGTGATCCCCGGCAGACGGCGCATAGTGATTCCTCCCGACCGCATGACTACGAAGAGTTATTCGAGGTTACCGACTGTCTCGCGATCGGGGCTGCTTTAGGTCGTCCGGGACGATCCTTGCCCGAAATCGGGCAGAAAACTTGGTGAAGGGCGTCGATGCTGCGTATGGTCCTGCTCTGTGTCCACGGCATGGCATCCGCATGAGGATCTGATTACCCACCTGACCCGGACGAGCGCGCTCGGTCCCGGGGAGGCGGCGCGGGTGGTGGCGGACGTGCTGGCCTACTTCTCCGAGCCCGTCGAGGACTTCGTCCGGCGGCGCCACGGCGAGCTCAAGGCCAAAGGGCTGGTCAACGACGAGATCTTCCCCCGGATCGCCGCCGAGATCACCTCCCGCCGTGTCGCGGCACCTGAACTCTCCCTGCGCCAGCTGCGCCGGATCGTCTACGGGTAAGGATCGGTCAAATGTGCGGAATCGTGGCTTACGTCGGACCAAAGGACGCGGCGCCGATCCTGCTGGAGGGCCTGCAGCGCCTTGAGTACCGGGGCTACGACTCGGCCGGCGTGGTGGTCTCCAACAAGGGTCTGAAGATGCGCAAGGTCAAGGGCCGGGTGGCCGACCTGGCGGCGGCCGTGCCGGCGCGGTTCAAGGGCACCCTGGGCATCGGGCACACCCGCTGGGCCACCCACGGCGCGCCCAGCGACGTCAACGCCCACCCCCACCTGTCCACCGACGAGCGCGTCGCGGTGGTGCACAACGGCATCATCGAGAACGCCGACGAGCTGCGGGCCAAGCTGGAGGCCGACGGTGTGGTCTTCCTGTCCGAGACCGACACCGAGGTGCTGGCGCACCTGATCGCCCGGACCGTCGGGGAGACCGACTCGCTGGAGGAGGCGGTCCGGCTGGCGCTCAAGCGGATCGTCGGCACCTACGGCATCGCGGTGATCGACGCCCAGCGGCCCGGCGAGGTGGTGGTGGCCCGCAACGGCAGCCCGATCGTGCTGGGCATCGGCGAGAAGGAGATGTTCGCCGCCTCCGACGTGGCCGCGCTGGTCCGCTACACCCGCCAGGTGGTCCACCTGGAGGACGGGGAGCTGGCGGTGCTGAAGGCCGACGGCTTCCACACCTTCGCCAGTGACGCGCGCGAGACGGCCAAGGAGCCGCTGACCGTCGACTGGGAGGCCGGGCACTACGACACCGGCGGCTACGAGCACTACCTGCTCAAGGAGATCTCCGAGCAGCCCGACACCGTGGCCCGGACGCTGCGCGGACGGCTGGACGACCGCTTCCACATCGCCCACCTGGGCGGCCTCAACATGGACGCGCGCGAGACCCGGTCGTTCCGCCGGGTGAAGATCATCGGCTGTGGCTCCGCCTACTACTCGGGCCAGATCGGCGCCCAGCTCATCGAGGAGCTGGCGCGGATCCCGGCCGACGCCGAGCCGGCCAGCGAGTTCCGCTACCGCAGCCCGGTCGTGGAGCCCGACACCCTGTATGTGGCGATCAGCCAGTCGGGGGAGACCTACGACACCCTCGCCGCCGTCCAGGAGCTCAAGCGCAAGGGCGGCCGGGTGCTCGGCATCGTCAACACCGTCGGCAGCGCCATCGCCCGCGAGTGTGACGGCGGCGTCTACCTGCACGCCGGCCCCGAGGTCTCGGTGGCCAGCACCAAGGCGTTCACCTCGACCGCGGTGGCCTTCGCGCTGCTGGCGCTCCACCTGGGCCGGGTGCGCGACCTGTCCCCGGCCGACGGCCGCCGCATCTGCGAGGGCCTGCGCCGGCTGCCCGGCCAGATCAAGGAGATCCTCGCGCTGGAGCCGCAGATCAAGGAGCTGGCGCGCAAGTACGCCGACTCGCCGAGCATGATGTTCGTCGGCCGGGTCCGGGGCTACCCGGTGGCCCGCGAGGGCGCGCAGAAGCTCAAGGAGATCTCCTACGTGCACGCCGAGGCCTACCCGGCCAGCGAGCTCAAGCACGGGCCGCTGGCCCTGATCGGCCCGGAGATGCCGACCGTGGCGATCGTCCCCGACGACGAGCTGCTGGACAAGAACCTCACCACGCTCGGCGAGATCCGCGCGCGCGGCGGCCGGGTGCTCATGGTCGGTCACCGTACGGCCGACCCCAAGCTGGCCGACGACTGCGTCGTGGTGCCCAGGAACGAGACGGAGCTGGACCCGATCCTGCTGTCGATCCCGCTCCAGCTCCTGGCCTACCACGCGGCCGTGGCGCTGGAGCGGGATGTGGACAAGCCTCGCAACCTGGCCAAGAGCGTCACGGTGGAGTGAACCCCCTCGGAACTGCCTGATGGCAGTAAGGCCCCCCAATGTGTGACACAAAGTGACGTGTCTGTAACCTGAAGTATTGGGGGGTCTGGAGGGAAGGGGCGCTTATGTACCGTAGGCGGTTCTTCGCGCTCGCCCTGGGGGTCATGGTCGCCGGCGGCTGCGGCAGGGCGGCGGACCGCCGCCTGCCGCTGGCGGGACGGCTGACCGTCATCGCGCCCGCCGCCCGCGGGCAGGGCTGGGACCGGGCCGCCCGCGCGCTGGCCGCGGTACTGACCGACGACGGGCTGGCGCGGAAGGTCGAGGTGGGCAACTATCCGGGCAGCCTGGGCGCCGCCGCGCTGGGGGCCTTCGCCGCCGCCCACGACCCGTTCGCGCACGAGGGCAGGCTGCTGCTCACCGGGATGCCGATGGTGGCCGGGGCGGAGATCGCCAACACCGCCTCCGTGGTGGAGTCCACCACCCCCCTGGCCCGCCTGGTCGGCGACTGGGCGGCCCTGGTCGTCCCGGAGAACTCCCGCCTGCGCACCTTCGAGGACCTCGCCGCGGTGCTCCGCCGCGACCCGGCCGGGCTGACGGTGGGCGGCCGGATGGAGGGCGGCTCCGACCACGTGCTCTACGGCATGATCGGCAAGTGCCTGGGGGTGGACACCCGGCTGCTGGACTACGCCGGCTACTCCAGCGGGGCCGAGGGCGTGCACGCCCTCCACGACGGCAGGGTGGCCGCGCTGCTGGGCTCCGCCCGCTCCTTCGTGCCCGAGATCGCCGAGGGCCGGCTGCGGCCGCTGGTGGTCTCCTCCGCCGAGCGGATCGACGGGATCGACGCCCCGACGCTGATGGAGCTGGACGTCCGGCTGGAGTACACCGACTGGTGCGGCGTGCTCGGCCCCCGCGGCATGAGCTCCGACGACAGGGACGTGGCCGTCGCCCTGTGCGACCGCGTCGACGCCTCGTCCCGCTGGCGGGCGATCTGCGCGGCCAACGGCTGGAACCGGGTCTATCTGAGCGGGGACGACTTCCGCCAGTGGCTCGTCACGGAGACGCGCCGGACCCGGGAAGTGCTCGACGAGCTCGGACTGCTGAGCACCATCGGCACAAGCTGTTGGGGTAGTTGCGTCCGGCAGCACTACATGTAGGATCCTGCTCGTTGCTGGTTCGCCCCTCTGGGGTGAGGCAAGAGGGAACCCGGTGAGATTCCGGGACTGCCCCGCAGCGGTGAACGGGAACGAAAGCCGTCATGGAGCACTGGGCGCACCTGCCCGGGAAGCGACGGCCGGTAGGCATGTGCCAGACGCCCGTGAGTCCGAAGACCTGCCGGCGACGTGTGGAGAGGGAGCCGAGCCGGGCACCGAGGGACGCGTGGAGCGGCCCGGAGCGTGCCGGGTGAGGCGGACCCGACCACGGAGATCGTTCAGGGCCTCGAGGGAGGGCCCACGCGATGAGGCGGTCCGGCGTGCCCGGGGCCGTTCTCTGGCGCGTGCGCCCTTCCGGCGAGAGCCGTACGGGGAATTCGAGCGCGCGAGGGGTAGCACGTGACACAGACCTTGGTCGACGTCGCCAAGGAGACCGGCAACGGCCCGGTCGACCGCCGGCTGGCCATCGAGGAGGCCGCCGCCCGGGTGATCGCCGACCCGGAGAACTCCAAGATCGCCGCCGGGCTGCTGGCGGAGCTGATCGCCGAGGAGGCCGCCGGGCACAGCGTCCGGACCTTCTCCGAGTCCGTCGCCGCGACCCACGCGGCCGGGCTGATCCAGGACGGGCTGGCCGCCTTCGTGGCCTCCAACGCCGTGGCGCTGGACGCGCTGGTGGACGGGGCGGCCGACGGCCGGTTCGAATACTTCGGGCTGCGCACGGTCTACGACCGCTACCTGCTGCGCCACCCGCAGACCCGCAAGGTCCTGGAGCGCCCGCAGCACTTCTTCCTCCGGGTGGCCTGCGGCCTGTCGGAGACGGTGGAGGAGGCCGCCGAGCTCTACGCGCTCATGTCCACCCTGTCCTACCTGCCGAGCTCGCCCACCCTGTTCAACTCCGGCTCGCGCAGGCCCCAGCTGTCGTCCTGCTTCCTGCTCGACTCGCCCCGGGACGAGCTGGAGGCGATCTACGAGCGCTACGGGCAGGTCGCGCGGCTGTCGAAGTACGCCGGCGGGATCGGCATCTCCTGGACCCGGGTCCGTTCGCGGGGCTCGCTGATCCGGGGCACCAACGGCCACTCCAACGGCATCGTGCCGTGGCTGCGCACGCTGGACTCCAGCGTCGCCGCGGTCAACCAGGGCGGCCGCCGCAAGGGCGCGGCCTGCGTCTACCTGGAGACCTGGCACGCCGACATCGAGGAGTTCCTCGAACTGCGCGACAACACCGGCGAGGAGGCCCGCCGCACGCACAACCTGAACCTGGCCAACTGGATCCCCGACGAGTTCATGCGCCGGGTCGAGGCCGACGGTGTGTGGTCGCTGTTCGACCCCAAGGAGGTCCCGCACCTCACCGACCTGTACGGCGCCGCCTTCGACGAGGCCTACCGGGCCGCCGAGGCCGAGGGCCGCTCCGTCAAGCAGATCCCGGCCCGCTCCCTGTACGGCCGGATGATGCGCACCCTCGCCCAGACCGGCAACGGCTGGATGACCTTCAAGGACGCCGCCAACCGGACCTCCAACCAGACGGCCCGCCCCGAGAACGTCATCCACCTGTCGAACCTCTGCACCGAGATCCTGGAGGTCACCAACGACGCCGAGACGGCCGTCTGCAACCTGGGCTCGATCAACCTCGCCGCCCACCTGGACGGCCAGGACGTCGACTGGCCACGGCTGCGCCGGACCGTCCGCACCGCCGTGCGGTTCCTGGACCGGACCATCGACCTGGGCTTCTACCCGACCCCGGAGGCCGAGGCGGCCAACCGGAAGTGGCGGCCGATCGGTCTGGGCGTGATGGGCCTGGCGGATGTGTTCTTCGCGCTGCGGCTGCCGTTCGACTCCCCGCAGGCGCTGGAGCTGTCCACCCGCATCTCCGAGGAGATCGCGCTGGCCGCCTACGGCACCTCCGCGGACCTGGCCGTCGAGCGGGGCCGCCACCCCTCCTACGACGAGACCAGGGCCGCCGGCGGCGTGCTCCACCCCGACCACTACGGGGCCGGCGGCTCGCCGGAGTGGACGCGCCTCAGGGAGCGGATCGCCGAGACCGGCCTCCGCAACTCGTTGATGATCGCGATCGCGCCCACGGCCACCATCGCCTCCATCGCCGGCTGCTACGAGTGCATCGAGCCCCAGGTCTCCAACGTCTTCAAGCGCGAGACCCTGTCGGGAGAGTTCCTCCAGGTCAACCGCTATCTGGTCCGTGACCTGCAGGCCCGGGGCCGGTGGACCCCGCAGATCCGGGACGCGATCAAGCGGGCCGACGGCTCCGTCCAGGACGTCCCCGGCATGCCCGAAGACCTCAAGGCGCTCTACCGGACCGCCTGGGAGCTGCCGCAGAAGGCGCTGATCGACCTGGCCGCGGCGCGCACGCCGTACATCGACCAGTCGCAGTCGCTGAACCTGTTCATGGCCACGCCGACCATCGGCAAGCTCTCCTCGATGTACGCCTACGCGTGGAAGTCCGGCCTCAAGACCACCTACTACCTGCGCTCCCGGCCGGCGACCCGGATCGCGCAGACCACCGTGGCCCAGGTCGCGCCCGACCCGGAGGCCGTCGCGTGCTCGCTGGAGAACCCCGAGTACTGCGAAGCCTGCCAGTAGCCACCTCCCCGAAAGGCACTTGCTGATGCTGCTCGACCCTGGCATGGACCTCACCCTGCGGCCCATGCGCTACCCGGAGTTCTACGAGCGCTACCGGGCCGCGATCCGCAACACCTGGACCGTCGAGGAGGTGGACCTCAACTCCGACCTGGCGGACCTGGCGAAGATGACGCCGGAGGAGCGCCACCTGATCAACCGCCTCGTCGCGTTCTTCGCCACCGGCGACTCGATCGTGGCCAACAACCTGGTGCTCAACCTCTACCAGCACGTCAACGCGCCCGAGGCGCGCCTGTATCTCAGCAGGCAGCTCTTCGAGGAGGCGGTGCACGTCCAGTTCTACCTGACCCTGCTGGACACCTACCTGCCCGACCACGACGAGCGGGTCAAGGCCTTCGCCGCGGTCGAGCACATCCCCTCGATCCGGGACAAGGCCGAGTTCTGCTTCCGGTGGATCGACTCGCTCGGCGGGCTCAACAGACTGGAGTCGCAGGACGACCGGCGGGCGTTCCTGCTCAATCTGATCTGCTTCGCCGCGTGCATCGAGGGGCTGTTCTTCTACGGCGCCTTCGCCTACGTCTACTGGTTCCGCTCCAGGGGCCTGCTGAGCGGCCTGGCCACCGGGACGAACTGGGTCTTCCGCGACGAGTCCATGCACATGGAGTTCGCCTTCAGCGTGGTGGACACCGTGCGGGCCGAGGAGCCGGAGCTGTTCGACGACAAGCTCGGCGCGCAGGTCACCCAGATGATCGAGGAGGCGGTGGAGGCCGAGCTCGCCTTCGCGGCCGACCTGTGCGGCGACGGTCTGTCCGGGATGGGCGTGGACCAGATGCGGCAGTACCTGGAGTACGTGGCCGACCAGCGCCTGGTCCGGCTCCGGCTCCCCGTCCGGTACGGCACCGCCAACCCGTTCGCGTTCATGGAGTTGCAGGACGTGCAGGAGTTGGCCAACTTCTTCGAACGGCGTGTCTCTGCCTATCAGGTAGCCGTTGAGGGGAATGTGACTTTCGACGAGGCGTTCTGATTACACGATGGATCCCCGGGCACGCCGTCTGGTAACGGACGACAAGGGGGGACGCCGTCAGTGTCCAGATGGATCATCCTGCTCGGTTCCATGCTGGCCGCCGCCGCGTGTGTGGAGATGGTGCGGCGGGCACTGAGATGGAGGTTGATCGGGGAGAAGTGGGTTCTCGCCGCTCCGCTCGTGCGCCGCTGCACCTGGCCCGGGTTCGCCACGGCGGTCGTGGTGACCGCCAACACGCTCTACCGGCCGAGCATGGCCGAGGGGCAGGTCGGCGGAGTGATCGACCAGCTGCTCAGCCTGGCCATGATCGGATGCGTCACCTGGCTGGTCATCCAGGCCGCCTACGCGGTCACCGACGTGGTCCTGGAGCGCCTGGTCGTCGTCCAGGGCGAGCGCAACCGGCGGGCCCGCCGGATCCGCACCCAGATCACCCTGGTCCGCCGGGTGGCCACGGCGGTGGTGGTCGTGCTGGCGATGGGCGCGATGCTCTTCACCTTCCCGCAGGTGCGCGCGCTCGGCGCCGGACTGCTGGCCTCGGCCGGCATCGCCGGCGTGGTCGTCGGCGTCGCGGCCCAGTCCACCCTGGGCAACCTGCTCGCCGGGCTGCAACTGGCCTTCAGCGACGCGCTCCGGCTGGACGACGTCGTCGTGGTCGAGGACGAGTGGGGCCGGATCGAGGAGCTCACCCTCACCTACGTGGTGCTGCGTCTGTGGGACGAGCGCAGGCTGGTGCTGCCGGTCTCCTACTTCACGACCAACCCGTTCGAGAACTGGACCCGGCACGGCAGCCGGGTGATCGGCGCGGTGATCCTCCGTCTGGACTGGTCGGTCCCGGTGGAGGAGCTGCGCGCCGAGCTCTACCGCGCCCTGCGCGAGCACCCGCTCTGGGACCAGAAGGACTGGGTCCTCCAGGTCGTCGACACCCTCCCCGGCGGGCTGCTGGAGCTGCGCGCCCTGATGAGCGCCGCCGACTCGCCCAGCGCCTGGGACCTCAAGTGCGACATCCGCGAGCACATGGTGAAGTTCGTCCGGGAGAAATACCCCGAGTCGATGCCCCGCTTCCGGGTGGTGGAGCAGCGCGAGCCGCTGTCCGGACTCGGGCTGGGGGAGCACTGAGGCCGTACATCCCCAGCCGGGAGTGGAAGACCGTCGCCTGAGGGGTCCGCTGGTAACGCCGCGGGAAACAGCGGATACGCGGGTCAGCGGCCCGTCGTCCAGGTGGTGTTCGAAGGCCCTCCGAGGGCTCCGACCCGCGTATCCGTCGGAAATCTCACCCGTACCGCCGGGACTCCTTGTCCTCGGCAGAGGTCTGCTCCGCGATCGGGCCGGCAGGCGCGGCCGCGGAGCGCGGGGCGGTGAGGGATTGCGGGTCCGAGGTCGGCCTGGGATCGAAGGTCGTCTCCGGCGCGGGGGTCGCGGTGGGTCGAGGGGTGGGGCAGGTGTTCGGGGTGGGTGTGGGTGAGGGGACGGGCGTCGGGGCGGGTGAGGGGCACGCGGTGGGGGTCGCGGTGGGTCGAGGGGTGGGGCAGGTGTTCGGGGTGGGGGTGGGTGAGGGGACGGGCGTCGGGGCGGGTGAGGGGCACGCGGTGGGGGTCGCGGTGGGTCGAGGGGTGGGGGTCGGGCACGCGCTCGGGGTTGGCGAAGGGACGGGCGTCGGAACGGGTGAGGGGCACACGGTCGGGACCGCCTGCGCGGGACCGGCCAAGCCCAATGGGCCGACCAGGACGGTCAGGGCCGCGGTCAGCGCGAGCACCACCGCAGACCAAGTGATCTTCTTGGTGTTCATGGCCCTCGATTCTGATGGGCCGCGACAGGCCTGGCGTCACCCGCGCGGGTAAGCGGCCGTGATCTACGTGATGACACGGCGCGGCCGGCACGCCGTCCGGAACGGTCGTATTCACCTGACAGTGCGCAACATCTCCGAGGCTCCGCGCGTCAAAGTGGCTATGAACTCACGTACCGGACGCATGAGCAGCCTGAGGGCCCGCCGATTCCGAGCCTGGGTGAGCACCGCCGCCCTCGCCACCTCACTGGCGACGGTCCAGGGCGCAGGCGTCGCCGACGCGGCCGCCGCGGACAGTACGGCGGCACGGGCCACCGCCACCGCGGGGAAGACCGGTCAGGCCGCCGGCCGGTTGGACCGGGTCGACTGGGCGGCCGTGGTGGAGCCGGCGCTGAACTGTCCTGAGCCGGGGCCGGATGCCACCTGGTACGTCGTGCGCGCCCGCGTCGCGGCCGTCGGCGACCTCACCCGTGACCGGCGGCGCGAGACCGTCGTCGTGTCGTCGTGCCCGAGCCCGACGTCGAGCAATCCCCTGACCGCCTTCGTCTACGACGGGGCCTCCGGCCGCTCGGCCCCCCATCTGCTCGGGAGGCTCGGCGGGAACCGCTACTTCAAGTCCCTGACGGTCACGATCGGCGGCGGGCGGGTGCACCTGCGCGGCAGGGCGGTCAGCCGCCAGGCCCCTAACTGCTGCCCGGATCTGATCGTCAGCCAGACCTACGCGTGGAACGGCACGAAGTTCCGCAGGACAGCCGAGAAGGTGACCCGCATCTCCTGAGCCCTCGTCCCCGCGTCTCGCCGGCGCGGGGACGCGGAATCCTCGCCCTGCGGCGCGGTCGACCACCGCCGCGAGGTGTTCGCCGCTGCCGCGCGGCGTGTCGAGGAGGGCGCCGAGCGGGAACGGCTCCCGGATGCGTCCGCACCCCGCCGGTGAAGAGGCGGCCGACCGGCTCGGGCCTGGCCGGGACGCCAGGGGGCCCGGACCCGGACCCAAGCCCGGGTCCGGATCCGGTGACGCTAGGAGGGATTGGCCGGGCGTAGCACCCGGGCGGCCCCGGCGATCAGGGCGGTGGCCAGGATCCAGCCGGAGGCGACCAGGGTCCAGGCCAGCCACTGGGTCCAGCCGACCGGCTCCCACGCCGCCCGCTGCTCGAAGACGCTCACCGGGACGAGCAGGTCCAGTGTGTAGACGAACGGCTGGAAGCTGCGCACCTCGTCCGGGTCGATCTGCGCCGGGGGCACGGCGGCGAAGACCGCGGTGCCCGTGGTCAGCAGGACCGCCACCCAGAACCCGGCCAGCCAGGGGCGGTAGCCGTAGCCGACGACGAGGTCGAGCAGCCGGCCCCAGATCTTCCCGGTGGGCCTGAGCGTGCGGCGGCGGCGGCGCTGCTTGGCCAGCAGCACCCGGCGGGCGTCGGGCTCGTGGCCGATCCGCCGGAACCAGGTGGCGAGCTGCTCGTACGGCTGCGGCTTGTAGCCGTCCGGGTCCCGCCCGAGCCAGTCGAGCCGTTGGGCCACCGTCCAGTGACCCCGCAGCGACTCGTAGGTCAGCCCGGTGAGCTGGACCCGGTCCGGATAGGCGGCGGGGTTGTCGAGCAGGACGCCGAGCCGGGAGTAGCCGAGGTTGACCTCCCCCTCGATGGAGGCCGGGTTCAAGATCAGCTCCTCCACCTGGGCGTGGCTCAGGTGGAGCACCCGGTCGGGGGCCTCCAGCGTGGCCCCGTCGAAGGAGAGCACGCCGTTGACGCGCGCGCCGCGCAGCCGGATGGTGCCCGTCGCGGTGAACCCCGCGCTGAACTCCGCCGCCCCGGCCTCCATGAAGTCGGCGTGCACGGCGTGCGGGCCGGTCGCGGTGACGACCGACCGCTGCAGGTAGATCCCGCCGTTGAACTTCGCGCCGATGAACCTGAGCCCGCCGGTGACGCGCATGTCACGCAGGAACGCCCCGCCCTCCACGGTCAGTCCGCCGGCCCACACCGCCCACTGGCTCTGGTCGTGGCCCCGCTCCAGCATCTCCGCCTCGGTGAACGGCCGCCGGGTGTCCTCCAGCCGGCTCTCGCTCGCCCTGGACTGCTCGCCGGGGGCGTGCAGACGCGATCTGGAGAGCCGGAACTGGCCCGTCACGTGCGCGTTGTCCAGCCGGATCCCGCTGTGGACCGTGGAGCCGTCGAACTCCAGCAGGCCGTTGACCGTGCACCTGGCGGCCCGGACCCGCTCCAGCTCGCACCCCCGGAACCGCACCCCCGTGGTGGTGGCGTCGGTGAGGGAGACGACCTCGGGGAGGTAGCAGTTGAGCATGTGGAGCTTACCGGTGAGGGTGGCGTCGGACAGGTCGAGCACTCCGGTCACACGGGCGCCCGCCAGCCGCAGGCCGGCGGTCCTGCCCGGCTCGGGCTCGCGCGCGCCGAGCAGGAGCGCGGCGACGACCTCCGCCCGGACCGTCCGCTCCGGCCCCCACTCCTGGCCGCCGGCCGGATCGTCGGCCTCCTTGTCCCCGGTCCGCAGGTCCACCCAGGTGCCCGCCGGGTAGGCCTCCCAGACCCGCCGCTCGGCGGGGCTCAGCCGGCCGAACGGCCGCGTCAGTCGCATCGGAGCCCTCTCATGATCCGCGCTCCCAGCGGCGCCCGCCGCCCCCGCCGGGTCGGGCGCGGCCACGGGGCGGACGGCGGGTGGGAACGGTCACGGCGGGGATGGGTGGCTGCGAACATCCGGCCTCTCTGGCTTGGGGGGTGATCTGCCCGCACGGTCCGGGTGATGTCCCGGGAGAATCTATCTCGTGCAGATCTCTGATGGTTTCGAGCTGTCCGTCGACCGCCACGTCGCCACGTTGCGGATCAACCGCCCCGGCAAGCGCAACGCGATGAGCGCGGCCATGTGGCGGGCGCTGCCCGGCCTGCTCGCGCCGCTGGCGGGCGATCCCGGGGTGCGCGTCCTGGTGCTGACCGGCGCGGGCGGGACCTTCTGCTCCGGGGCGGACATCTCCGAGATCGCCGGGCTCTCCGACGCCGGTGACGACACGGGGCTGACCGTCGCCGCGGAGCGGGCGCTCGCGACGTTCCCCAAGCCGGTGATCGCGATGATCGAGGGCTTCTGCGTCGGCGGCGGCTGCCAGCTCGCCCTCGCCTGCGACCTGCGCCTGGCCGCCGCCGACGCCCGCTTCGGCATCACCCCGGCCAAGCTCGGCATCGTCTACCCGCTGAGCTCCACCCGCCGCCTGGTCGACCTCGTCGGCCCGTCGGCCGCCAAGCTCCTGCTCTACTCCGCCGACCTCGTCGACGCCGGCCGGGCACTGCGCACCGGTCTGGTGGACGAGGTGCACGCCTCCGCCGAGCTGTCCGGGCGCGTGTACGGCCTGGCCCGCACCCTGGCCGGGCGCTCCCAGCTCACCCTGGCCGCCACCAAGGAGATCGTGGACGGCCGGGCCGACGAGGCGCGCGTGCGCCGGTGGCAGAAGGAGTCGCGCGAGGAGGTCGCCGAAGGTGTCGCCGCCTTCCTGGAGCGCCGCCCGCCCCGGTTCACCTGGTCCCCCTGACCGCCGGGGCGCCGTCTCACCGGGGGGACATGACCTCGTAGAGGTTGCCGGTCTCGTCGACGAAGAACAGGCCGCGGGGGCAGAGCGGGTGGTCGATCCGGCCGTCGGCGGGGTCGGCGGGGCTGCTGCCGTACGGCACGCCGCGCTCCTGGAGACGGGCGAGGATCCCGTCGAAGGTGGCGGGGTCGACGTCGAAGGCCAGGTGGTGCCCCTCGGGGTCGTCGACGGTCAGGTAGTCGAGGGTGAGGGAGGGGTTGACCCGGACGGGCGCGAAGTGACCGCGCGAGCCGGCGGGCGGCAGGCACTCCAGCCCCATGACCTCGGCGAAGAACCGCGCGGCCCGCTCGTTGTCGACGGCGGGGACGATGGTGTGGTTCAGGGTGACGGGCATGGTGCTCCTCTCAGTTCAGGGCGCCGTGCACGAACACGGTCACGAGATCGTCGTTGCTCACCTGGGGACCGCCCAGCGGGCGCCGGGCGCTGGACGTCAGCAGGTGGAGGAAGATCGTCGCCAGGCGCTCCGGGGGGAGGCGCAGCGCGTCGCGCTCGGGCTCGAACAGCTCGGTCAGCGCCTCGTGGGTCCGGCGCATCGACTCCTCGCGGTCCAGCGGATGCGCCGGGGCCCGCGGGTCCGGGGACGCGCTCTCGCCCGCCTGACCGGCCGTGGCCCCTTCACCCGCCTGGCCGGCCGTACGGCCGGCGGGGGTCTCCGGGACAGGCCCGGCGGGGGCGCCCGCGGGAGGCGGGGTGCGACGGTCGCGGGAACGGCGGTGGCCCGAGGCGTGCAGGGCGCCGAGGACGGTGCCGATCCGCGCCGTGTGCGCCTGCAGGGCGTCGGCGGCCTCGGTCAGGCGGGCGGCCAGCGGCTGGTCCAGCGGGATCTCGGCGAGCTGGTCCAGTGCGTGGTCGGGGCGGAGCGCCTCGACCACGCAGGCGTCCAGCAGCGTGTCCTTGTCGGTGAACGCCCGGAAGATCGTGGCCTCGCCGATCCCGGCGGCCCGCGCGATCTGGCTGGTGGTGACGGCGCCGCCGTACTCGGCGACGAGGGGGAGCGCGGCCCGTACGATCATGTGGCGCCGGCGCTCCAGGCTCATTCCCGGCGCGCGCCGCCGGGTGGGTGGGGTCTCCATGCGCCCATCATGCGGAGTGAGTGCTCACTCCGTCAATTGATTACGCGGACGTCCATGACGGCGGAGGGTGCGCGCCGGCCGTCGGCGGGAGACCTCCCCGCCCGGTGGCTCCACCGGGCGGGGGCGAGGCTCACCGCTCGACGATCTCGTTCTTGCCGATGACCACGATGCCGTTGCGGGTCACCGCGAAACGGCTGCGGTCGTACTCGAGGTCGAAGCCGATCCGGGCGCCGTCCGGAATGATCACGTTCTTGTCGATGATGGCCTTGCGGACGATGGCGCCCCGGCCCACCTTCACGTTGCCCATCAGCACCGAGTCCTCGACCACGGAGTGGGAGTGCATCACCACGCCCGGGGAGAGGATGGAGCGCTCGGCCAGGCCGCCGGAGACGATCACGCCGGCGGAGACCAGCGAGTCGACCGCCCGGCCGATCCGGTCGCCCTCGTTGTGCACGAACTTCGCCGGCGGGAGCGGGTCGTGGCCGGTGTAGATCGGCCACTGGCTGTTGTAGAGGTTGAAGACCGGGTGCGCCGAGATGAGGTCCATGTGGGCCTCGTAGTAGGCGTCCAGGGTCCCGACGTCCCGCCAGTAGCCCCGGTCCCGCTCGGTGGAGCCCGGCACGATGTTGTCGGCGAAGTCGTAGACCTCGGCGCTGCCCGCCTTCACCATCATCGGGATGATGTTGCCGCCCAGGTCGTGCTTGCTGGTGGGGTCGAGCGCGTCCTCCCGGAGCGCGTCGAGCATCGCCTGGGTCTTGAAGACGTAGTTGCCCATCGAGGCGTACACCTGGTCGGGGGCGTCCGGCAGGCCCACCGCGTTCTTGGGCTTCTCGCGGAAGGCGACGATCCGCCGTCCCGCGGGGTCGGTCTCGATCACCCCGAACTGGTCGGCCAGCGACAGCGGCTGCCGGATCGCCGCCACGGTCACATCGGCGCCGGACTCGACGTGCTGCTCCACCATCTGCCGGGGGTCCATCCGGTAGATGTGGTCGGCGCCGAACACGATGACGTGGTCGGGCATCTCGTCGTAGATCAGGTTCAGGTTCTGGAACAGGGCGTCGGCCGACCCGGAGAACCAGTGCGGCCCCAGCCGTTGCTGGGCGGGGACCGGCGTGACGTAGTTGCCCAGCATCGCCGACAGCCGCCAGGTTCGGGAGATGTGCCGGTCGAGGCTGTGGTTCTTGTACTGTGTCAGCACGACGATCTGCAGATAGTGACCGTTGGCCAGGTTCGACAGCACGAAGTCGACGAGCCGGTATATCCCCCCGAACGGCACCGCGGGCTTGGCCCGGTCAGCCGTCAGCGGCATCAGTCGCTTGCCTTCACCGCCGGCGAGCACGATCGCGAGGACTCTCATACCAGGACCTTAACCTGGCACGCAGGACTGAAACACTACGCTGATCACATGCGCGTTGATCTGCTGAGCCGTGAGTACCCGCCCGAGGTGTACGGCGGCGCCGGAGTCCATGTCGAATACCTCGCCCGCGAGCTGCGCCGGCTGGCCGACACCCGGGTCCGCTGCTTCGGAGCGTCACGATCCGAGCAGGGCGTCGAGGCATACCAGGTGCCCGGCGGGCTGGCGACGGCCAACGCCGCGCTCCAGGTCCTGGGCGTGGACCTGGAGATGGCCGCCGGCTGCGCGGGCGCCGACCTGGTGCACAGCCACACGTGGTACGCCAATTTCGCGGGTCACGTGGCCAAGATGCTGTACGGCACGCCGCACGTGGTGACCACGCACAGCCTGGAGCCGCTGCGGCCGTGGAAGGCCGAGCAGCTCGGCGGCGGTTACACGCTGTCATCATGGGCCGAGCGGAGCGCGCTGGCGAGCGCGGACGCGATCATCGCCGTGTCGGAGGGGATGCGGCGCGACGTGCTCACCAGTTACCCGGAGATACCGTCGGAAAAAGTTACGGTCATCCACAACGGGATCGACACCGGCGAGTACGCCCCCGACCGGGGCACCGGCGTCCTGGAGCGGCACGGCATCGACCCCGGCCGGCCCTATGTCGTGTTCGTGGGGCGGATCACCCGGCAGAAGGGCCTGGTCCACCTGCTCCACGCGGCCCGGGACTTCCACCCCGACGCCCAGCTGGTGCTCTGCGCGGGCGCGCCCGACACCCCCGAGATCGCCGCCGAGGTCACCGCGCTCGTCCAGGGGCTGGACCGGGCCGGCGTCGTCTGGATCTCGGAGATGCTCCCGCGGCCCGAGGTGATCCAGATCCTCACCCACGCGACCGTGTTCGTCTGCCCGTCGATCTACGAGCCGATGGGCATCGTGAACCTGGAGGCCATGGCCTGTGAGACGGCCGTCGTGGCCACCGCCACCGGGGGCATCCCCGAGGTCGTCGCCGACGGCTCGACCGGCCTGCTGGTCCCGATCGACCAGTCCGCGGCCGACGGCACCCCCGACGACCCCGAGCGGTTCGCCGCGGACCTGGCCGGGCGGGTCAACCGGCTGCTGGCCGATCCGGCGCTGGCCGCGGAGATGGGCAGGGCCGGGCGGGTCCGCGCCGTGGAGCACTTCTCCTGGCCGCGGATCGCCGAGCGGACCATGGACCTCTACCGGTCGGTCGCCCGGCCCTGACCGTGCGGCGCTGACGGCCGCCGCCCGCGCCCACGGGACGGGGCCGCCCGAGCCTACGAGATGAAGTGGAGGATCACGTTGTGCACGTGGTGGGCCTTGTTGTCGCCCCGGAACTCCACCTCGTAGGTGTGGGTGCCCACGTGGATGGCGATGGCCCCGGAGGAGAAGAACGAGCCCGCGATGGACTTGTTGCTCACCACGCTGACCGCTGAGACCTTCCCGTAGGGGATGCTCGTGATGGCGATCTTCTTGCCCACGAAGGACTTGTCCTGCACGATCACACGCTTGTCGGTGAGGCCCAGGAAGCCGGTCCCCGCGCCGATGGCGTCGTAGACGGCGATGATCTGCTCACCGGGCATCAGCCCGCTCTCGATCTGCTGGAGCTGTTCCTTCCGGTCGTACACGACCTGTGCCATGTCGCTCGCAATCTCTCGGGGATCTGCGTACTCATGCAACGTACGTCCCGAGAAGACGGTTCCTGGGGCGGGTAGGGTCGGGCCGTGAGCTTTCAGATGAGGATCACCGATCGCCACGGCGGCGTCAGCGCCGAGCCGTACGGCAGCCGCAACCTCGGGGGCCTGTGCGGGGACGACCCCGGGGCGGTCGCCGCGAACCGGGCCAGGACCGCGGCCGAGTTCGGCCTGGAGCGGGTCGTGTTCATGCGGCAGGTCCACAGCGCCGACGTCCGATACGTGAGTGAGCCGTTCGGCGACGACCCGCCGCCGCTGGACGGGGTCTTCACCGACGTGCCCGGTCTCGGCCTGGCCGCGCTCTGCGCCGACTGCGCCCCCGTCCTGCTGGCCGACCCGCGGGCCGGTCTGGTCGGGGCGGCGCACTCCGGCCGGGTCGGCACCGTCCTCGGAGTGGTCCCGGCGCTGGTCGCGGCGATGGCCGGGCGCGGCGCCGACCCGGTGGGGATGACCGCCCTGATCGGCCCGATGGCCTGCGGAAGCTGCTACGAGGTCCCCGCCGAGCTGCGCGCGGAGGTCGCGGCGGTCATCCCCGAGGCGTGGTCGATCACCCGCCAGGACACCCCCGCCCTCGACCTGCGCGCCGCGATCACCTCGCAGCTCGCCAAGGCGGGCGTCGGCGAGGTCACCCACGACACCCGCTGCACCATCGAGACCCCCGACCTGTTCTCCCACCGGAGGGATCACCGGACCGGCCGTTTCGCGGGCTACGTCTGGCTGGAGGGCTGAGATCCGGCGGCGGCGCACGGGTCAGGCCCGGAGCGCGGATCATGCCCGGAGCACGGTCCACCGCGCTCCGGCACGGCGTGCGGCGGGCCCGGCCGCCGGGCCGGTCCCTCCGAGGGGCGCCGATCTCCGCCACCCGCCAGAGGGAGCCACACGTCAGTCCTCGGCCAGGACGCTCCCGTAGGCGCGGGCGGCGAGGTCGGCGATGAGGCCGTGCGCGCCGAGGAGGTCGGCGCACTCGGCCCCGATCTCCGCCGCCGCCCCCGCGGCCAGGCCGGGATCGACCTCCGGGCCGACGGCGCACGGGGACAGGGCGATGCGCTGGGCGCCGATCTGGCGCATCCGCTCGGCCGCCTCGGCGACGCTCGGCGCGCTGTCCAGGGAGGCGACCACCACGGGGAGCGTCAGGCGGGAGGCCAGCAGCACCGCCGTCGGCTGCGCGGCCGAGGCGGCGTTCTCGCCGCCGACCGTGACGAGGATGACCGCGTCGACCGGGCTGGAGACGTTGAGCAGCCGCATCCGGTCGGCTCTGGCCAGGTCCTTCTCCGCGAGCCGGATGTGCAGGGCCTCGGCGAGCAGCGGGTGCGGGCCGAGGTGGTCGGTGACCGTCACCGACGCCCCGCTCGTCTCGACGGCGGTGGCGATCAGCCGGTCGGCGACCGGGTGCGGTCCGGTCAGGATCGGCACCACGATGGCGGCGACGCCGTCCCCCGGGCGCTCGCGGGCGGCCGCCTCCAGCTCGGCGGTCAGCGCTTTGCCGTCCTCGCCGAGACCGGCCAGGCGGACCTCGATCTGCGGGTTGTCCCCCCGTATCAGGGCCGCTAGCTCGGCGACGGCGCCTGTCGCGTCACCGAGGGCGGCCAGCACCAGCGCGGGTGCCTCGGGCGGGAGCTGGGAGGGCACGGGCCTGCGGTGCCGGCCGGAGGGCCGGACGGCGCGTCCGCGCACTGGGAGGATGGAACTCTCACTCACATGCGCGGACTCTAGGCCCATTTTGCTCACTTTGTAGTGAAAAATGGCCGCAATTCCGTCACGACATCCCCGCAGACGGGGATTCCCGTCGCGCAGGGCGGCGGAGCGGTGTCCCGGACCGCCCTCCGCCGGGCTGTCCCGCCGATCGCGGGGGCACGGGCCGGGCGCCGGGGGCGCGCCGGCCGGGTGGCGGCGCTGATCGCCAACCGGTCCGCACCGGCCGGGCGTCCGGGGACGCGCCCGGGGCGGGTACGCCGAGCGGAGTAGCCGGGCCTGCGACGAGCGGCGGATGCCACAGCCGGGGGAGCGCGGGACCCTGGGGGCGAGATCGTTCCCGAGGAAGAGGTGGCTCCGGTGGTGTCCGAGGTCGTTCAGGCGGACCGCACGGTCGTCGTGCTGCGGACCGTCAGCGCGCTGTACGGGGTGGCGGTCCTGGTCCAGGCGGTGACCGCCGGACAGCTGCTGAGCGGCGGCGGCGCCGGGGCGCACGGCGCCGGCGCGGGGGCCGTGCACCTGCTGGGCCTGGTCCAGCTCGTGGTCGCCGTCCTGCTCTGGCGGCCGGGCCGGGGACCGGGCCGGCCCGCGCTCGCCAGCCTGGTCCTGCTGCTGGCCGGCTTCGCCCAGTCCGCGCTCGGCGGCGCCGGCGGCACCGCGCTGCACGTCCCGCTGGGCATGGCGCTGTTCGGCGGTGTCGTCGCCATGACGGTCTGGGTGTGGACGTTCGGCGGGCACCGGGGATGACCTTCCCGGCCGGGGCGCCGTCCCGGCGCGTGCCGGGGGCCCTGCCCGGTCAGACGTCCCGGTGGCCCTCCCACTCGTCCTCCAGAGCCGAGTGGACGATGGAGTCGCGCCAGGCGCCGCGGGCCCGCACGTGGTGCCTGATCCTGCCCTCCTCGACCATCCCGGCGACCAGCATCGCGAGCTGGGCGGCGGTGTTGGCGGGGGAGCGGGCTCCCCAGATGCGGTGCAGGCGCAGGTGCCGGAAGCCGAACATCAGCATCAGCCGGATCAGGTCGGTGCCCATGCCCCGGCCCCAGTGGTCGGGACGGAGCCCGAGGCCGATCTCCGCGCTGTGCGGGTGGTCGGCCTCGATGTGCAGCCGGGCGACGCCGATGGCCTCGTCGCAGTCCAGATCGATCACCGCGAGCACGTACAGCCGCCGGGGCTCGGCCTGCGCCGCCTCCAGCGCCTGGGCGACTATCTCCTCGACCTCCTCGTGGGTGCGCGGGTCGAACGGCAGATGCTCGGTGGCGGTGGGGTCGCCGTAGACGGCGTGCAGCGCGGCCACGTCCTCGACCGTGACTTCTCTCAGCCCGAGCCTCTTACCGGAGATCTGAACGTGACGCATGCGCAGACGCTAACGCCTCAGGAGTCCCAGGGCTAGAGATCGTTCTGTCCGACAACTATGCCAAAGGCGGCAAATGTCGCTTTACTCCCGGTCAGTGGGCGGGTGGTGCCGCCAGGCGGAACGGCGGGTGGCGCCGTCAGGCGGAATGACGGGCGGGACCGGAGGCGAGGACGGACCGGAGGCGGGCGGGGGACGGTCCCCGGAGTGTGCTCACGGCCGCCGTCATGGCCGGTGGGGGATGGACGGTGAGGGATGGAGCAGAATAAGTGAATGATCCCTCCGGTCCCCAACGTGCTCGTGATCACCGGCCCGGGCCTGGTCGCCGACCTCCGGCTCCTCACCGAGGTGGCCGACCGCGAGTTCGCCGCCCTCGGCGTCAACGGGAAGGTCTCCCCGGCCGCCGACCTGCCCGCTCTGCGGGCGGCGCTGGAGTTCCCCGGCGCCCTCGTCGCCCTCCCCGGCCCCGGACCCGAGGCCCGGAGCCTGGTCTCCGGGCACCCCCGCGCGGTCTGGCTGGACCTGGAGAGATCCGTCGCCCCCGCCCGTCCCGCCCGCGACCCGGCGGGCGCCCACCTGCACGGACGGGGGATCTGGGGGCTGACGTGGGCGATCAGGCATGCCGTGCACCGGCTGCGGTGGCCGGCACGGCGGATCGCCTACGGCGACCACCCCGACCAGTGGGCGGAGGTGCGGCTGCCGCGCGGGGACGGCGGACCGCCGCCCGTCGCGGTGCTGCTGCACGGCGGCTACTGGCGCTCGATCTGGGGCGCGGACCTGATGGACGCGCTCTGCGTCGACCTGGCCGAGCGGGGGTTCGCCGCCTGGAACCTCGAGTACCGCCGTCCCGATCTGCACGGCTGGGCAGCCACCACCGAGGACGTCGCCCGGGCGATCGCCCTCGCGGCCGGGAGCACGCCAGGGCCGGTCGTGGCGGTCGGCCACTCGGCGGGCGGGCAGCTCGCCCTCCGCGCCGCCGCCGACGACCCCCGGATCACACTGGCCGTCTCCCTGGCCGGAGTGCTCGACCTGGTGGAGGGCGACCGCAGGCAGCTCAGCTCCGGCGCGGTCGCCGCGGCGCTCGGCGGGTCCGCGGCCGAGGTGCCCGAGGTCTACCGGCGTTCCAGCCCGATGGAGCGGCTCCCCCTGGGGGTGCCCCAGCTCGTCGTGCAGGGCGGCGGCGACGACCTCGACCTGGTCGACCTGGGCAGGCGCTACGCGCGGGCCGCCCAGACCTCGGGTGACGAGGTGACCTACCTCGAAATGTCGGGTGACCATTTCGACGTCATCGATCCCGCCTCCCCGATCTGGCGCGCGACGGCCGGAGTGATCTCCGACCGCACGTCCCCGGACCCGCCCCGCGGGCCCGGGGACGGCCCGCGCGCCGCGCAGGCCACCGATCCCGCGCCGTCAGGCCAGGGATAGGGCTCCCGACGGGCACAGGTGAACGGCGCGGCGGACCGCCGCGTCCATGGAGGCGGGCGGGTCGGCCTGCAGCAGGACCACGGTGCCCTCCTCCTCGCTCTGGTCGAAGACCTCCGGCACGGTGAGAGCGCACATACCGGCTCCGACGCAGCGGTCGGTGTCCGCGTTGATCTTCATGATCCGTTCTCCTACCAGGTGACCGGGAGCCGGTGCACGCCGTAGATGGTCATATTGGAGCGCATGGGCACCTCCTCCGGAGGCACCGCCAGGCGCAGGCCCGGGAAGCGGCGTAGCAGCGCCGGATAGGCGATGCGCATCTCGACCCGGGCGAGTTGCTGGCCGAGACACTGGTGTATGCCGTGGCCGAAGGTGAGATGGCCCGTCGGAGGCCGGGTGACGTCGAGGGTACCGGGGTCGTCGAACCGCTCGGGATCGCGGTTGGCCGCCGGCAGCGAGAACGCCACCGACTCCCCGGCCTTGATCAGCCGGCCGTCGAGCTCGACGTCCTCCAGCGCGGTCCGGACCGGGCCCATATGGATGATCGTGAGATAGCGCAGGAGCTCCTCGACGGCGCTCTCGGCCACCGCCGGGTCGTCGCGGACCAGGGCGAGCTGGTCCGGGTTGCGCAGCAGCGCGAAGGTGCCGAGCGCGAGCATGTTCGCGGTCGTCTCGTGGCCGGCGACGAGCAGGAGCACCGCGACGCCGGTGAGCTCCTCGTCGTTGAGCTCCTTGCCCGCGACGAGGGAGCCGAGCAGGTCGTCGGCCGGTTCGGCCCGCTTGCGGAGCACCAGCCCGTGCAGGTAGGCCATGAGGTCGGCCAGCGCCGTGGCCATCTGCTCGGCCGAGGAGTCGAGGTTCAGCAGCGCCGCCGAATCCCGCTGGAACTGCTCGCGGTCGGCGTACGGCACGCCGAGCAGCTCGCAGATCACCAGGGACGGGATCGGCAGGGCGAAGGACTGCACCAGGTCGACCGGCTGGGCGCTCCCCTCCATGGCGTCCAGGCAGTCGGAGGTGATCTTCTCGATCCGGGGTTCGAGCTGCCGCATCCTCCGCACCGTGAACTGCCCGGTCAGCAGCCGCCGGTAGCGGGTGTGCTCGGGCGCGTCCATCCGCAGGAAGAATCCCGGCGGCGTCCGCCGGTCCTCCTCCTGGAACAGCGGGTGGGCGACCGGCGGGTGGTTGAGCTCGGTGCGGTTGCTGAAGCGGTTGTCGGCGAGCACGGCCCGGGCGACGGCGTTTCCGGTCACCAGCCAGCCCAGATGCCCGTCGGCGAAGGTCATCCGGTGGAGCGCGCCCTGCTGCTGCCAGCGCAGCGCGTCCTCGGGCGGGTCGAAGGGGCGCTCGCGGACGAGGGGAAAGGTTACCGGGCGGGATGGGGCCTCGGTCATGGCGCAGCTCCTCGCAGGTAGACGACTGTTCTTCCATCCCCCACCAAACAACATCAGATGTAAATTTGCAATGGGTGAAGAAAATCTCCGGATGCAGTAAAGTACGTGCATGGTGGATGGTCTGGGGTTGCGGGAACGCAAGAAGCTGCGCACCCGCCGCGCGCTGATCGAGGCGGCCCTGCGCCTGTTCGAGGAGAAGGGCTACGAGGAGACCACCGTCGCGGAGATCGCCGCGGCGGCCGACATCTCGACGCGGACATTCTTCAGTTACTTCGCCAGCAAGGAGGACGTGCTCTTCTTCGACGGCCAGGCGCGGGTCGACGCGATCATCGAGATGATCGCGCAACGGCGGGCCGAGGAGAGCGTGGTCGAGATCCTGCTCCGCGTGGCCGAGACGGGCATGCGCATGGCGGAACGCGACGTGGTCATGGAGCTCGACCCCGTCCGCATGCGCCTGATCATGTCGGTCCCGGTGCTCCAGGCGCGCGCGCTGCGACTGCTGTTCGACACCCAGCTCCAGCTGGCCGAGGCGCTCCACCGGGCCTACCCCGAGGACATCGACCCCGTCGAGGCCGCCGCCGCCGTCGGCGCGCTCATCGGGGCGATGAAGCTCGCCATCATGGTCTGCCTGGACCGGGGCGACCCGCCCGCCCGGACATGGGCGGCGGCGCGCAGAGGCGTCGAGATCGCCATGCTGGGCCTGCGGTCGGTGGGCGTGCGGCCGGCCGGAGCGGGCGCCGCGGCACCGGGCCGGGAGCAGAGCCGGGCCACGGGGTGAGCCGGCGCCCCGGTGCCGCGCGGGAGCCCGCCGGCGGTCCGGGCGGCGGATGAATCCGCTGGTCCGGACGGTGAGGGTGCGCCCGCCGGGGCCGGAGAGCTGATAGGTCTGGTGGTGCCCAGTCCCCATCGGCGAGCGAGAGCATGCCTGACAGCCGCGACCGTCCCGGCCCCCGCGACCTGCGGGCCGTCCTGCGCCTGATCCGCCGCTACCGGCCGCCGGAGCGGCTGCTGTTCGGCGGCGTCTACGGCACGGTCCTGGCCAGCAGCGTGGCGGCCGCCCTGGACCGGGTCACCACCCCTCCCGACCCCGGATACGACGCGCTGTGGGTGCTGATCTCGGCGCTCGCGGCGGCCGCCGCCCACGGCTACGCGCACGCCATCGCCCGCCACACCGCCGCCGACGAGGCGGTCCCGGTCTACGCCGTCCGGTCGCTGCTGGAGGAGTGGCCGCTGGTCATGGCCGCCCTGCCCACCATCGGCGCGCTGCTCGCGGCCTACGCGGGCTGGTGGCACGAGTACACCGCGGTCGACGTCATCCTGGTCTTCAACGCGCTCACGCTCTTCGGCTGGGGGGCGTGGGCCTCCCGGTCCGCCGGCGGCTCCTGGGCGAACGCGTGCCGGGTGGGATGTGTCGACATGCTGCTGGGTCTGGGCATCGTCGTCGCGAACACCCTGATCAAGTAGGACGGCGCCGAGGATCGCTAGGCGGGGGAGAGCGGGCGCCAGGGGACCGGGCTGGAGAGCACCATCATGCTCGACGGGTGACCGTACGGCGCGAGCCGGTCGATCAACTCCTCGAAGGCCGTCATCGAGGAGGCGGCCACCCGCAGCAGGCAGCAGGTGTCGCCGGTCACCCGGTGGACCTCCAGGATCTCCGGCCAGGCCAGCGCCTGCTCGTCGCGGAGCACGCAGCGCGGCCCGTAACACGACATCCTGATCAGCGCCGCCACCCCGCGCCCGGCCAGCGCCGGGTCGACCCGCGCGTGGTAGCCGGTGATCACGCCGGACTCCTCCAGCCGCCGGACCCGCTCGGCCACCGCCGGGGCCGACATGTGGACCCGCCGGGACAGCTCGCTGTAGGACAGCCGCGCGTCACCCTGCAGCTCGGCCAGCAGTGCCCAGTCCATCGCGTCCACGTCACTCTCCGTCATCTCATAACCGGATCGGCCCAACGCCTTCCGTTCCGAAGGCTGGAGCCGATAAACGCCTTGTCCGTATTATTTCCGGACTTGTCAATACGGACGACCATGGAGGTGAACAACCTCAAGGAGTCACCAATGACCAGCACCAGGCAGCTCAGCGAGCGAGACCGGCAGGCACGGGCCGCGGCCAACGATGGACTGCCCACGCTCGGGTTCGACGCGGCCACGCCGTACGACGACTACGTAGGCACCGCCACCCTCCACCAGCTCCAGCGCACCGTCACCGACGCCCCCGAGGAGCTCGCGTTCCTGGTCACCACCCAGGTGATGGAGCTCTACTTCGGCCTGCTCCGCTCGGAGTGGCAGCTGGCCCAGCGCCAGCTCGACGATGACGACGCCGCCGCGGCGACCGTGACGGTCAAACGCACGGTCCGCCACTTCGAGGCGCTCAACGCCGCGTGGGCCTCGCTCAGCTGGCTCACTCCCGCGCAGTTCAACCAGTTCCGTGACGCGCTCGGCGAGGCGTCGGGCTTCCAGTCGGCGCTCTACCGGCACGTGGAGTTCCTGCTCGGCAACAAGTCCGAGGCGCTCATCCGCCCGCACCGCCGCAACCCCGAGGCGCACCGGGAGCTCGTCGAGGCGCTGGGCCGGCCGAGCCTGTACGACTCGGTGCTCGCCTTCCTCGCCCGGCAGGGCCACGCGATCCCGCGGGCGGTGCTGGAGCGTGACCACGCCGCCGACTACGAGCCCCGCCCCGAGGTCGAGGCGGTCTGGGTCGAGGTGTACGGCGGGCCGCTCGCGCCGCTGGCCGACGCGCTGACCGACCTGGCCGAGCAGTTCTCCGACTGGCGTTACCGGCACCTCATGGCGGTGCGCCGGTCGATGGGGGCCAAGCCGGGATCCGGTGGGTCGAGCGGCCTGAGCTGGCTGGAGCGGAGCATGCGGCGGGAGATCTTCCCCGAGCTCTGGACCGCGCGCACGCTGATGTGACGCGGGGCGACGTGCCGGCCCCCGGCCGGGCGGCGGGGGCTCCGCCCGCGGCTACCCGGCCGCCGCCCGGCCGGTGGGCCGCGGGTGACGGCCGCCGGGCAGCGAGGAGCGCAGCGCGGCGGTGAAGGCGGCGACGGCCGGATGGGAGGCGGCTCCCCGGCGGAAGGCGATCTGGGTGCGGCGGCGCATCGGCAGCTCGGTGAGCCGGACGCCGCCGGGCGGGTCGGCCGCCCCCAGCTCCGGCACCAGCGCGACGCCCTGGCCGACCGCGACCATCGCCAGCACGGTGGCGAAGTCGTCGATGTGGTGGCGGATCCGGGGGGCGAACCCGGCGGCCTGGCAGGCCCGCACCGTCATCGCGTGGCAGAGCGTGCCGGGCTTGGCGACGATCCAGGACGCGTCGCGCCGCCGGACCAGGCAGTCGCCGCCGTCACCGGGCGGTGACGGGGGGTCGCCGCCGTCACCGGACGCGAGGTACATGGGCTCCTCCAGCAGCGGCTCGGTGTCCAGGGCGAGGTCGGGGAGGGCGGGGACGAAGTCGTACTCGTGGACGAGGGCGACGTCCAGGTCGCCCGTCCGGAGCCGGGGGGCCACCTCGGCGGGGTCGATCTCGTCCACCATCGGCTCCAGCCCGGGATGGTCACGGGCCAGGGCGGCCAGGGCGGCGGGCAGGATCGTGCGGGTGGCGGTGGGGAAGGCCCCGACCCTGATGGCCCCGACCAGGCCCGTGTGCGCCGCCGCCAGCTCCGCCGAGGCCTGCTCCAGCCGTTCGAGCACGGCCTCGGCGTGCCCGACCAGCGCGACCCCCGCGGGGGTGAGCGTCACCCGGCGGCCGGTCCGCTCCAGCAGCGCCACCCCGGCCTCCCGCTCCAGCGCCGCGAGCTGCTGGGAGACGGCCGAGGGGGTGAACGTCATGGCCTCGGCGACCGCGGCGATCGTGCCCCGGTAGGACAGTTCGCGGAGCAGCCGGAGGCGTCGCACATCGAGCATCAGCTCAGCTTAACGGTTTCGGAAGAAACAGGAACTGGACCTGCATGGTCGGTGGCGGCGAGGCTTGGAGCATGACATTCAGCGGTGTTTACGTTCCCCTGATCACCCCGTTCGGCGAGGACGGCGAGGTCGCCGTGGAGGCGCTGGAGGGCCTGGCGCGCGCTGTGCTCGACGAGGGGGCGGCCGGGCTGGTCGCGCTCGGCACCACCGCCGAGGTCGCCATGCTCGCCGAGGAGGAACGGCGGGCGGTCGTCGAGGTCTGCGCGAAGGTGTGCCGGGAGCGGGGGACGACGCTGGTCGTCGGGGCCGGGTCCAGTGACACCCGCTCCTCCGTCGAGGCCCTGCGCGCGCTCAAGGACCAGGCGGACGCCGCGCTGGTCACGGTGCCGTCCTTCGTCCGCCCGTCCGAGGCCGGGGTGCTCGCCCACTTCGGCGTGCTGGCCGAGCAGAGCCCGGTGCCGCTGATCGTCTACAACATCCCCTACCGGACGGGGCAGTCGGTGGGCGCGGCCACCCTGCGCCGGCTGGGAGAGCTGCCCATGGTGGCCGGGGTCAAGCACGCGGTCGGCGGCGTCGACCAGGACACCGTCACCCTGCTGGCCGACCTGCCGGAGGACTTCGCGGTGCTCGCCGGGGACGACCCCTTCTTCTCCGCGCTGCTCGCGCTGGGCGCCTCCGGCGGCATCCTCGCCTCGGCCCACCTGCACACCGGCCGGTTCGTCGAACTGGTGGAGGCCTGGCGCTCCGGCGACGTCGCCCACGCCCGCGCGCTGGGCCACCGGCTCTCGGTCATGTCGGCGAGCCTGTTCGCCGAGCCCAACCCAACGGTGATCAAGGGAGTGCTGCACTCCCGGGGCCTGATCCCCACCGCGTCGGTCCGGCTCCCGCTGGTCCCCGCGGGCCGAGCCTCGGTCGAGGCGGCCGCGCGCCTGCTGTGATCACACCGGCTGGCAGCCCGGGCACCAGAAGAGGTTGCGGCCGGCGAGCACCTCGGTGCGGACCTCGGCCCCGCACAGCAGGCACGGCATGCCCGTGCGCCGGTAGACGTAGACCTCACCGCCGTGGTCGTCGACCCGGGGCGGGCGCCCCATCGCCTCGGGCGTGTGCTCGGGCCTGACCGTGTCGATCCGCCCCACCCGCACGCCGTCGGCCATCAGCGCCACCAGGTCCGCCCAGATGGCCGTCCACTGCCCGCGGGTGAGGTCGCGGCCGGCCCGGGACGGGTCGACGCCCTGCCGGAACAGCGCCTCGGCGCGGTAGATGTTGCCCACGCCCGCGACCACCGACTGGTCCATCAGCAGGACGCCGATGGAGGTGCGGCTGCGGCTGATCCGCCGCCAGGCGGCCTCCGGGTCGGCGTCGGCGCGCAGCGGGTCGGGCCCGAGCCGGTCGTGCAGCGCCCGCTTGGCCACGGGGTCCAGCAGCTCGCAGACGTTGGGCCCACGCAGGTCGGCGTACTGCTCGGCGTTGCTCAGGCGCAGCCGTACCGCACCCGTCGGCGGAGGCGCCGGAGCCGGGCCGAAGGGATATCTGCCGTAGATGCCCAGGTGCACGTGGAGCCAGCGGTCGTCGTCGAAGCCGAGCAGCAGGTGTTTGCCGTGCGCGTCGGTCTCCTGGAGCACCCGCCCGTCGATCTGGCGGGCCCCGGCGGCGAACCTGCCCTGCGGGCTCTCGGCGCGCACGGCCCCGCCGCCGAACACCTGCCGGTGCTGCGCGGCCAGGCGGTGAATGGTGTGTCCTTCAGGCATGGTCTCGAAATGATACGGCCGGCCGGTCGCCGGCCCGGCGTGACGGATCCGGGCGGAGGAGGGTGTGCGCCGCCGCGGCGAGAGCGGCCCCGACGGCGTAGGCGGCCAGGTCGGCGGCGCCGAACGTGCTGCCGAGCACCAGCCTGGCCAGCACGCTGGCCTCCGAGAGGGCGGCCGGGACGGGAGTGAGCTGGGCGAACTCGACCGCCCAGCTGAACGCCAGGGCGCCGATCGCGGCGCGGACCGGCGCGACCCGGGGGAGCACCAGCACGATCAGCGTGTGGACGAGCACGGTGTAGAGGGCGTCACCGGCGTATTTGGCGAACCAGCCGCCGGTGACCGCGCGGACCGTGAGCCCCGCGGCGACGGTCGCGACGGCCGCGAGGGCGGCCGGCAGGCGGCTGCGGAGAGCGGGGGACAGGCGGGTCTGGAGAGCGGGGGACACCCGCTCACGATAACGAGCGCACCCCGCGGCCGGGGACACCCGCTCACGACAACGAGCGCACCCCGCGGCCGGGGACACGGCGGCACCGTACGGCCGGCACGGGACGGCACCGGCCCGGCCGGGGCGCGGTGACACCGGCCGGGAGCGCCGGGCCGGCCGGCCGGCGGCTCAGGTGAGCCGCCAGACCGCCGGGAGGCCCCTGCCGCCGCCGTCGGCGGAGTAGTCGTGCGCGACCTCCAGCAACTCGTCCATCCGGGCCTGCCAGGCGATGTTCACCGGCAGGCCGGCCAGCGACGCGAGCAGCGCCTCGTAGTCGTCGCAGTCGATCACGTGGAAGAGCTCCAGGCCGCTGCGCCAGATCGTCCACTCGCGCGCGCCGCCCTTCTTGATCGCCTCCACCAGTTCGGCGGGCACCTCCCGGTGCGCCCGCTCGTACTCCGACTCCTTGCCCGGCCTGATCCGGGTGTGCAACGCGACGCGCATGCCGTGCCTCCAATGGTCGTAGCCCGTTATAGCAGTGATCCGATCTATTTCGGAAAATATCCGGATACCGAGTCCGGCTCACGCTGATACCGGGTGAAAGCTCCGATGAAAGGCGGGTCAGGGTAGTGCGGGGAGGCGGGAGCCGTACAGCCAGCCGGACAGCAGCCCCTCCAGCGGGCCGGCCGTGCGGCGTGCGACCAGGTCGACGAACTGGCCGGTGGTGACGGAACCGTGGCGGTGGCCGGCCGTCCACTCGCGCAGCAGCGCGAAGAACGGCGCGTCGCCCATGGCGCGCCGGAGCGCGTGCAGGGTGAGCGCGCCGCGCTTGTAGACGCGGTCGTCGAACAGGCGCGGAGCACCCGGGTCGGCGAGGACGAAGTCTTGGGGGAGGGCGGCGAGCCTGCGGTGCCAGCGGGACGCCAGGTCGTCGGCGGTCGCGCCGCCGGAGGCCTCCGACCAGATCCACTCCGCGTAGGCGGCGAACCCCTCGTGCAGCCAGATGTCGCACCAGGCGGCCGCGGTCAGGCTGTTGCCGAACCACTGGTGCGCCAGCTCGTGGGCGACCAGCCGCTCCTGTCCGCGCCGGCCGTCCACGTGGTTCACCCCGAAGATCGACATGCCCTGCGCCTCGACCGGGATCTCCAGCTCGTCGTCGACCACCACCGCGGTGTAGGAGCCGAACGGGTAGGGGCCGAACCGCTCACTGAAGACCTCCATCATCCGGTCCTGGCGCTCGAAGTCGTGCCGGACCCGGGAGGCGAGCCTGGCGGGGAAGGCCACCCGCGTCCCCGGTCCGAGGTCGGCCTGCCGGTAGCGCCCGATCTGGACGCTCGCCAGGTAGGAGGCCATCGGCTCGGCCTGCTCGTACACCCACGTGGTCGTCGACGCCGCCTGCCGCCTGGAGACCAGCTCCCCGTTGGCGATCACCGTGTACGGCGAGGCGGTGGTCACCGAGATCCGGTAGCCGGCCTTGTCGTCCGGCCGGTCGTTGCACGGGAACCACGACGGGGCCCCGATCGGCTGGCTGGCCACGATCACGCCGTCGGTGAGCTGCTCCCAGCCCAGCCCGCCCCAGTGGCTGGACACCGGTCGGGGGCTGCCGGAGTAGCGGACCTCGACGGTGAACGGCCCGGCCGCCGGCCGCCCCGGCGCCAGGTGGAGCCTGCCCCCGCGATGGGTGAAACGGACCGCCTCGCCGTTGACCAGCACCCCGCTCACGCGGAAGGCGCCGAGGTCGAGGGTGAGGCCGTCGAGCGGCCCGGGCGCCACCGCCGACAGCCGGGCGATCCCGTCGAGCCGGTTGGCGGGGACCCGGTAGTCGAGGGACAGGTCGTAGTGCTCCACCCGGTAGCCGTCGTCGCCGTGCGTGGGGAAGTACGGCTTGCGGGGGGTCGTGCTCACAAACACGCTCGTTTCCTCTGCTACGTCTCGTGGGGCCGGGCCCGCTACCTCTCGCGGGTCCACGCCGCGATCGGATTGCCGAACCAGCGCGTGCCGGGTGGCACCGACTCGCCCCGCATGACCAGGGACGCCGGTCCGACCGTGGTGTTCTCCCCGACCGTCGCCGCGGGCAGGACGACCCCGTGCGGGCCGAGCGTCGACCCGTCCCGCAGGACGACAGTATCGATGCTCATGACCCGATCATGGAACAGGTGCGTCTGCAGCACGCAGCCCCGGTTCACCGACACCCCGGCGCCCAGGGCGACCAGGTCGACCTCCGGCAGCCAGTAGGTCTCGCACCACACGCCCCGGCCGATCCGCGCGCCGAGCGAGCGCAACCACAGGTTCAGCGGCGCCGTGCCCAGCCACGGCTGGGCGAACCAGGGGGCGGCCAGCACCTCCACGAAGTTGTCCGCCAGCTCGTTGCGCCACACGAACGAGCTCCACAGCGGCCGGTCGCCGGCCGAGATCCGGCCGAGCAGAGCCCACTTGGCCACGGTGGTGACCGCCGCGGCCAGCACCCCCGCCGCGGCCAGCACCACGCCGCTCAGCAGCGCCGCGGCGGCCAAGCCGTACGATCCGGCCAGCCACTCCAGCGCGGCCGCCACCAGCACGGCGAGCGCGACCGCGCACATCGCGGGGACGACCCGGCACACCTCGACGGCGGCGCGGGCCGCCTTCAGCCGCGGCGGCGGGTCGTAGGTGCGGCTGCGGTCGCCCTCCTCGGCCGTGCGGCGCAGCTCCACCGGCGGCATGCCCAGGTAGGACGAGCCCGCCCGGGCCTTCTTCGGCGCGGCCGACAGCACCGCGACCAGGCCGTCCTTGGGCACCTTGCGGCCGGGCGCGGTCATCCCGGAGTTGCCGAGGAAGGCGCGCTTGCCGATCCGCACGTGGTCCACCCGGAACCGCCCGCCGTCCAGCTCGTACGGCGCGACCATCGTGTCGTCGGCGAGGAACGCGCCGTCCCCGACGGAGGTCATCGACGGCAGCGCCAGCACCGTCGACAGCTCCACGTCCCGGCCCACCCGCATGCCCAGGGCGCGCAGCCACACGGGGGTGACCATGCTCGCGTACAGCGGGAACAGCCAGACCCGGGCCATCGACATCAGGCGCCCGGTGGCCCACGCCTGCCAGGCCACGCGGCTGTGCACCGGGTGGTGGCCGGCGTGCAGGCCGACCGCCAGCAGCCGCACCAGCGCCAGGATCACCAGGGCCAGGGCGGCCATCGAGGTCACGGTGGCGAGCGGCACGCCGTACAGGAGGCCGGGCAGGGAGGTGGTGTCCCCGCGCAGGAGCACGGCGAGGCCGGGGACGGCGGCGATCGCCGGGACGAGGCTGAGCGCCAGCGCGGACAGCCCGTAGACGGCCGCCCAGCGCCGCGAGCGCGGTGGCCGCTCGGCGGCGGGCGGGCGCGCCTTGCCCGTCCTGACGGCGGGCACGCCCGCCCAGCGCTCCCCGGACGGCACCGCGCCGGCCACCGCGGCCCCCGGCGCGACCTGCGCGTTCTTCCCTATCCGCGCGCCCGGGAACAGGGTGGCGCGGGCGCCGACCGTGGCGGAGGCGCCGATCTTGATCTCGCCGACGTGCACCCGGTCGCCGTCGATCCAGTAGCCGCTCAGGTCGACCTCGGGCTCGACGGCGGCGTTCCTGCCGAGCTTGAGCATCCCGGTGATCGGCGGCGCCGAGTGCAGGTCGGCGTCGGCGCCGACCTGGGCGCCGAGCGCCCGGGCGTAGTGCGTGAGCCACGGGGCGCTGGACAGCTCGGCCACGCCGAGCCGTTCGGCGAGCCGCTCGGCGGTCCACAGCCTCAGGTGCGTCGCGCCGCCCCGGGGGTAGGTGCCCGGCTCCAGTCCCCGCAGCAGCAGCCGTGCCGCGCCCGCGCTCAGCGCGATCCGCCCGGCGGGGGAGACGAACACGACGGCGCCCAGCAGCACCCACCACCACGAGACGGCGGGCGCCCCCGGCAGGCCGACCACGTTGTTGAGAGCGGCCAGGCCCACCAGCCAGCGCAGCGCGCCGGCGGTGAGCAGTGGCACGGTGAGGACCGCCTGCGCGATCGCCGCGCGGCGCGGCATCGGCGTGACGACCCTGCCGGTGGTCACGATCTCCGGCGTGTCCAGCGCGGCCAGGTGGCCGGCGAGCCCGCGCAGCGTCGGGTGCTCGTAGACGTCGCCGACGGTGACCGCCGGATACCGGGCCCGCAGCGCCGACACCAGCCGGGCCGCGGCGAGGCTGGTGCCGCCCTCGGCGAAGAAGTCGCCCTCGGTGTCGCCGAGGACGTCCTGCCAGCATCCGGTCACCCACGGGTCGACGCCGGGGCGCCCGGCCCCGTCGCGGCCGGGCAGCGGCCACGGCAGGGCGTCCCTGTCGATCTTCCCGGACGTGCGGGTGGGCAGCCCGTCCACCAGGGCGATCCGCGGGACCAGCGCGGCGGGCAGCGCGTACCGCAGCCGGTCCTTGGCCTCCTCCGGATCGAACCCCTCGCCGGGCACGACGTACCCGACGAGGAGCTGGTGCCCCCCGCCGGTCGTGCGCACCGCGGCCGCCGCCCCGGCGACCCCGGGCAGGGCCTGCAGGGCCGCGTCCACCTCGCCCAGCTCGATCCGGCGCCCGCCGAGCTTGATCTGCTCGTCGGCCCGCCCGACGAAGATCAGCCCCTCGGGCTCGGCCCGCACGAGGTCGCCGCTGCGGTAGGCCCGCTCCCAGCCCAGCGAGCCGAGTGGGGCGTATTTCTCGGCGTCCTTGACCGGGTCGAGGTAGCGGGCCAGGCCGACCCCGCCGATGACCAGCTCGCCGGTCTCGCCCATCGCGACCGGCTCGCCGCCCGCGTCCACCACGGCCAGGTCCCAGCCGGCCAGCGGCAGCCCGATCCGCACCGGCCCGTCCCCGGTCAGCGGCGCCGCGCACGCGACCACCGTCGCCTCGGTCGGGCCGTAGGTGTTCCACACCTCCCGCCCCGGTACGGCCAGCCGCTCGGCCAGCTCGGGCGGGCACGCCTCGCCGCCGAAGATCAGCAGCCGCACGTCGTCGAGCGTCTCGACCGGCCAGAGCGCCGCCAGCGTCGGCACCGTCGACACGACCGTGAT
The DNA here is from genome assembly GCF_055586905.1 of Streptosporangium sp. NPDC048886. NCBI lineage: Bacteria > Bacillati > Actinomycetota > Actinomycetes > Streptosporangiales > Streptosporangiaceae > Streptosporangium > Streptosporangium sp. NPDC048886. Next base: position 177,787 of record NZ_JBVJHH010000011.1, on the reverse strand, counting down.
GCCCATCTCGACCAGCCACGGCCCCAGGTCCATGCCGGTGCGCACCAGCGCCCGGGGCGCGGCGACCAGGCAGGCGCCGTGCCGCCAGGCCAGCCACATCTCCTCGCAGGATGCGTCGAAGGCCACCGAGAGCCCGGCCAGCACCCGGTCGCCGGGGCCGATCGGCTCCTGGGCCAGGAACAGCCCCGCCTCGGCGTCCACGAACGCCGCCGCGCTGCGGTGGGTCACCGCGACCCCCTTCGGCCTGCCGGTGGAGCCGGAGGTGAAGATGATCCACGCGTCGTCGTCCGGCACCGGCCGGCCGGCGGCTCCCGGGGGCCCGCCCTGACCGCCGGGAACGATGATCTTCTCCCCGTCGACGATGACGGCGCGCACCCGGGCCTCGGCGAAGACCAGCTCGGCCCGCTCGTCGGGGTCGTCGGCGTCCACGGGGACGTAGGCCGCGCCGGCGGTCAGCACGGCCAGGATCGCGACGTACAGGCCGGTGGTGCCCGAGGGCACCCGCACTCCGACGCGGTCGCCGCGCCCGACCCCGGCCTGCCTCAGGTCGCCGGCCAGCCGGCCCGCCTCGGCCAGCAGCCCGGTGTAGTCGAGGCGGGTCCGCCCGTCGTCGAGGGCGGGGGCGTGCGGATGTCGCCGGGCCGTCCGGTCGAGCACGTCCAGCAGGGTGCGGACCCGCGGCGCGGAGCCCCCTGGCAGGAGCGCGCGTGATGTCAGAGCGGTATCCGCTGGTGACGGGCTCACTTTTCCCCCTGGGTATCAGGTTTCCCCCACGTATCAGGTCACCCTGAAACCGGAACAGCTTACGTGGCGGAAATGAACACCCTTTGTGAAGAATCTCTGCACATTTAGTGAATCTTGCACATAGGTCCTGGTCGGCTGGCCAATGTCATGGGTCGCCGTGCCGTCACGGCGCCGTACGGCCGTGTCCGCCGTATGGGCGCGGCTGTGTCCGCCGTACGGGCGCGGCCGTGTCCGCCGTACGGGCGCGGCCGTGTCCGCCGCACGGGCGCGGCCGTGTCCGCCGTACGGCTGTGCCCGCCGTACGGGCGTGGCCGTCGACGCCTCTGGGACTCCCGGTCCGCCACGGCTCCCGGCCCGTCATGGCCGCCGAGCGCCCACCGTCACCTCACGCACCGGGGGCGCCCGTCTGGCCGCCGCTGGGGGTGTGCAGACGCCGGGTGAGGGAGACGTCCCCGAGGCCGAGCCGGTCCAGCTCGGCACGGGTGCGCTCCTCGATGTCCCAGCCGTTGCCGATCGTGGCGAAGTGTTCCTCGCCCGCGTCTCCGGACTCGACGGCGTCCAGCGCTTTGATCGCCGGAGCGACCCCCAGGCCCTCGGCCACGGACCGGGGCCGGTCGGCGGCGGCTGTTGTTAGGCGGTGACGGCGCGGGCCGGGAGGCCGTGCGGGGGCGCCTCCGCCAGGACCTCCTCGGCCGCTCCGCCGAGCCGTACGGCCAGCCGGAAGCGGTGCCGCTCGCCGACCCTGCGCGGTTCGAAGGAGACATGGGCGAAGGCCGCCTCCGCCGTGCCGGCCGCGGCGAGCCGCTCCAGCTCGCCCTCGACTCGCGCCCATTCGGCGGCCGGGACGTACTGGCGCATGATCGAATGCCAGACGACGGTGAGCGTGCCGGGCTCCAGCCGGACACCCGAGAGGAAGTCGGCGGCGCCGACGGCGTCGACCTCGGCCGGCACCCGGGCGGCCAGCCGCAGGGCGCCGTCCAGCCGTGCGGCGCGGGCGGTCTGGTCCGGCCAGACGTAGGCGCGCAGGGCCAGCTTCCCGGCGGGCGACAGCGGATCGATGGGCGTCAGATCACAGCCGCGCCGCTCGACCACGGTCAGGGCCGGACGCCCGGCGGCGGCCTCGGCCAGCCACCCGGGCGGGGCGCCCAGCCAGGCGTCCTCCAGCGAGACCGGCGAGTCGGCCGGACCCCAGGCGAACCCCTCGCACGCGTAGCGGAAGTGGTCGGCGCGCAGGTTGAGCCCGGCGCTGGCGCCCAGCTCGAACAGCCTGACCGGCAGCGGGCCGGCGTGCGTGGCCTTCAGCAGGCCGGCGATCAGGAGATTGGCCCGGCCGACCTCGTTGGTCTGCGGCGGCCGGGTCAGCCAGTCGCGGACCCACTCCATTCCGGAGGCGACGGCGGCCCGGAAGGCGTGCCAGCAGGCGTCCGGCCGCTCCGGGTCGAAGACGCCGCCCATGCTGGGATAGCAGGCGGCCAGCTCGGGGGCGCCGCCGGTGAGGGCCAGCGCGTGCACCCCGCCGAGCAACCGCAGCGCGACGGCGTCGGGCCCGGGGGCGTCCTCGTACCCGGCGAGCGCCTCCATGCAGGGACCTCCCGCGCGGACGTCCTCCGCGACCCGTTCCAGCAGGAACGCGTACAGCGGGGAGCCGAGGTCCGCGCAGCCCCGTGCCTGATGCTCGACCATGACGGCGGCGCGCTCGCGGGACATCGAGTCCTCCTCGTCCGGATACCGGCGGTCCGTTGGACCTGGGTACCGACGATCCTCCCTCCTGCGGCGGCGCACACGGCAGGGGTGGGACGGGTGAGCCTCGTCACGCGCCCTCCGGCGTCCGCGCGGCGGGCCACGGCGGCAGGACCGCGCGATCCATCGAGGGCCCGGATCGCCTGCGTGGTCTCCACGGGCGCTCGGTCACGCCGGAGAGCTCCGCCCGCCGGAGCCGGGGGATCGCCGTGCAGGAATCGTAGACCCCCACCGTCATCAGCTCTTTCTCCCTGCCGACCGTGACGCGGATGGCGCTCGTGGCGGGAACGTCCGCCGTATCCACTTCTCGCCCAGCACGGAAAGGGCATCGGGGTTTGATGGGCGGATCCGCGATCGCCACGCTGGACGGAGACGGCCGTACGAGGTATCACCCCAAGTGACCAAGAAGACGTCGCCGTGGAGCGTTTCGAGGCCATCGGAGCGAAGCGTTGCCGATAAGTATGTCCATCGATCTCGTCCAGAAGGCGGTAGCGGAAAAATGGACCTGAGTAACGCCGAGTGGCTCAAGTCGAGTTTCTCCGGAGACAACGGTGGCAACTGTGTCGAGGTCGCGGAGCTCAAAGACGTCGCGGGCGGCGCCGAGCACACCGATCTGATCGCCGTACGCGATTCGAAGGACCCCGACGGCCCCAAACTGTTCTTCACCCCCGCCGAGTGGGACGCCTTCGTCAAGGGTGTGAAGGCCGACGAGTTCGACCGCGGCTGAAGCGACGCGGCCGGCCGCCATGGTGACGGTCCATGGCGGCCGGCCGCTTTCCCGGGCCCGGATTCGAAAGGCGGTTTGAAGTCACGGCGATGACGTCGAGGGCCATCGAGACGACAGGGGAGCACGGCCGCCGCGAGGATCGAACCCACTTCCCGTCCCCCGGAGGCCGGGTGTCCGATCCGCACACGCCGTCAGAGCCGAACACGGGCGGTCGCATGCCCGTGAGGCCAGGGCTGCCCAGCTGATCATGTGATGCAGGTGGTTCTCGCGACGCTGGAACTGCTTCTCGCAGTACTAAATAGGAAACTTTCCTGTGCAATAGCGTGTTGTCGCTGACCTCTCACCAGTTCTGAACGGTGTCGTCCCTTCCGTGTGCAGGGGCGGGGTGCCGCTCGGGGGCGCCTGCCTGGGCCTCGGGCGGGTGGGGTCCTGTCGCTGCGGCCGGAAGGATGGGGCGAGACGGGGCGGCCGGCGATCATTTCGGTGGATGGTCCGGGATTCCGGGGCGGCGGCCGATCGACGCTCATATACCGCCTTCTTTTTTGTTTACCAAACAAAACTCGCGATTCATGGCTAATCTCTGGCCGGAATGTCGGATTAGCGTGAGTTCAATGTTAGATCTTGCTGCTATATGATCCTTGTGAGATTCTGACGCGTTGTGGCGGCGAATACGACGGCGGGATTAGAGGCGGCGTTATCGCGGGTCGCGCGGCTCGGGGAAGGCCATGCTGGATTACTGGATCCGTGTGCGCGGTGCATGGTGGCGCACGCGTGGGTCGGCGGGGGAGCCCCGATGTTCAGCCAGGCGCTCGCGCACCGGCGCGGGACCCTGCAACTGGCTTTCCAGTCGGCGGCCGAGTCGATAGCGCAGCGGATCAGGCAGCTCGGCGGTCAGGCACGCGTGCCGTCGTTCTCGACGTCGGTCAGCGTGATGGCCGCGGCGCCGGCCCCCTTCTCTGGGATGGACGTCGCCGCCATGGACCGCCTGGTCGCTGATCTGCAACGGGCCGGGCAGGAGTTGCCCGAGGCCGGCCGGCGGCTGGGCGCCGAACTGTCGGCGCTCTGCCTTCCCGGCCCCTCCGGCCGGCAGGTCGCCGACGCCGGGGTCTGGGCGGAGGAGCAGGCGCGGGACCTGCGGCGGCGGCTGGCCACGATCCGGCGGCAGCACGATTTCGGCGCGGCCTCCCAGGCGACGGCCGGTTTCGGGCTGTTCGGTGGACACGCTCCTGACCCGGCCGGGATCGCGCGGCTGACGGCCGCCGCGGGCAGCGGGGACGCCGCGGCGTTGAAGGCACTGCTGGACCTGCAACGGACCGGCAAGGAGGCGACCCTGGCCGCCCGGCTCAACGCGTGGTGGCGGCAACTGGACCCGGCCGCCCAGGACCGCTTGATCGCCGCCTCCCCGGCCCTGGTCGGCAGCCTGAACGGCCTCCCGGCCACAATCCGCGACCAGGCGAACCGGAGATATCTGGCCGACCAGAAGACCACGACCTACATGAAGCTGGAGCGGTTGCGTAAAAGCCGGGCAGAGGTGGACAAGCTGATCAAGGGGCTGGAGCTGAGCAGAGTCGGCGGCCTCACCGGCCGGGCGACCGGGGTCACCGCGGAGCTGGAGCGGCTGCTTGGATCATCGGCGGACATGGAGGAAGCGATCGAAGAACTGGAACTGAAGACGCGGCAGATCGCCGCGGTGGAGAAGGGGCTGGCGCTCGGCGGGCAGAACGGCCGTCCCCCGGCGCTCCTGCTCCAGCTGGAGCTGGGGGGCCCGGGCCAGACCGCCATCTCGTTCGGAGATCCCGACGAGGCCGACAACCTGGTCGCCTACGTCCCCGGTACCGGCACCACGCTGGAAGGTTTCGCTGGAGACGCCAACCGCGCCGCCGTCATATGGGACCAGTCACACTATTTCCAGCCGGACAAGAAGATCGCTTCCATCGCCTGGCTCGGTTACGAGGCCCCGCAGTGGGGCGCGACTCTGAGTCTGACCAGGACGGTCGCCAACATGAACGCCGCCCAGGAGGGCGCTCCGATGCTGGCCGGCTTCGCCGACGGCCTGCGCGCCGCGCACCGGGCGGCCTCCGATGCCCGGTTCACCGTGCTGGGGCACAGCTACGGATCGACCGTCACCGGCCTGGCGGCCCAGCAGCGCCCGGGTGCCTTCGCCGATCAGGTGATCTTCGTGGGGAGCCCCGGTGTGGGCGCCGTGAAGGCCGGGGACCTGGGCGTCGGCTCGGTGTGGGTGGGGGAGGCGCCCAACGATCCGGTGGGAGATATCGGTTCCGTCCCTCTCCAGCTCACCGGGACCCTCAACGACCACGCGCCCCATCTCCCGGAAGTGAGCGGCCCGCTCGGCGTCGACCCCAGCGCGGCTGAATTCGGCGCCCGGCAGTTCTACGTGGAAGATACCGGAGATCCCGCCTACACCTTCAAAGCTCACTCAAGCTACTGGGATAGCAACTCCACGTCACTTAAGAATCTTGCATACCTAATCAACGGTCAGCATGACGCTCTCACTCCGTTTCCCGAGTGGTCTGGGATTCCATCGGCGACTCCGCCGCCTCCCGTCGCCTCGCACTTTCCATCGCCACAACCGGCGTCGACGGAGACTCCGCCATCCCATCTGCTGCCCTCGCCGAAGCCGGCCGGAGGATAGATGCCACGCCTCACCGCGATAATCGTTGCTGTTGTTGTTCTTGCCGTCGGCTGTGCCGAAGGAGGAGAAACCGTGAACGAGCCCACAATGACCCGGGCTCAGGCGCTCGCCAGAGTTGAGCAGCTCATCAAGGAGACGGTCGCGGTGATCAGGCCGGAACCTCGTCTGGACCTCTACCGTCCCAGTCTCAATGTCAACAGCTGTCTCGACCCCACCGACGGGGGTTCCGAAGATCGCATTGTGATCAACCGCTCGTACTATCTGCGGGATATTCCCATGGATCAAATCGGGGAGGTGGCCAGGCAGGTCAAGCAGTATTGGGAACAGCAGGGCCACTACATCGGAGGAGTTTCCAAGAACGGTCTTAATATTTCAGGACGCTCCCGGCCTGATGATTTTCTGCTTTCACTTGCGCCAACCGGCGACGATAACGTGTTAGGTCTGGGAGCTACATCGCCCTGTATCTGGCCGAACGGGACGCCGGGGCCCTCCACCACCACCTGAAAGGAGGGCGGCCGGAGTGCGCCGGAAACGGATCGTGCGCTTGTACGCTCCGTGATGATCTACCGCGGACAACTGCCGATCATCTGTGGCACCGGAGCCGCCGCGATCGGGTCGCGGCTGGTCACCACCGGCAGCGTCAGCGCGAGCGTGAACAGGCCGCCGTGGCCGACGCCGAGCGCGACGATCCAGAGCCACGCGGCGGCGGGCGCGTACGCCAACCCCCGCGATCGCGGGAGGTCTTCCGGCTCCCGCTCGCACTGGATCTCGGCACCCTCCTTCCGGCGCTCCGCACGCCCTTTCGGTGCTCCTCATGCCTCGGTGACGTTGCTGCCGGCAGGTCGCCGGTGGGGCAGGTGATGGGCGTGCCCGGGCGGGGGTGTCCGGGGGGTCGCCTCCGCATGTCCTGGTAAATCCTTCCTTGACATGCAGTGCGCCGATGTGGTCGGCTTTGCGCTTTCTTGATTATCGGCCGACGCGATCCGATCCCCGGGGGAAAGCCACTCATGCCGCGGCGTCACCGGCACGCTCTGACCTGTCTGTCCGTCTCCGTGGCCGGCGCGCTGCTCATGGGGGTCCCCGCGCCGGCGCACGCCGGCGGGCACGCCGCGGTGTCCAGGCCGAGGATCGACCCTGTGCCGGAGGTCCCCGTCCCGGCGAGCGGGTCGGCCGGCGTGCCGCTGGAGCCGTCTCCGGCAGCCCGGCCGGTGCCGGAACGGCCCGTCGGCCCCGAACCGCCCCCGGTGACCACCCCGGCGGGTCCCGCCCTGGTCAACGGGATCGTCGCGGACGCCGAGCGGCGGCTGGCGGCGGAGGGGGCGGGGCGCACGGCGCCTGTGGTCCAGGAGTTGCTGCCCGCGGCCGACCAGGCGCCGATCCTGGAGGTCTCCAGGCCGGCGGCGAGAGCGCTCGGCCGGATCAAGGAGCTCGCGGGGGTCTCGAAGGGCGTCCCGCTGCTCACCTACCGGCTCTGCGCGGAGAGCGCCGGCCGCCCGGCGTCCTGTTCGGCGCCGCAGCCGCCGGCCACGCCGGTGCAGGCCGACGTGACCGGCGACGGCACGGCCGACGTGCTCGCGAGCCTCGTGCCGCAGAAGGTGAAGGGCTCGGACGCGGTGGGGATCGGCCTGGCGAGCGCCAGGCTGCCCGGCAGCGAGACCCACGACGGGCCGCTGAAGGCACAGGTGTGGGCGCAGTACGACATCCCCGGCAAGGACGGCGAGGTCAGGCGGCTGTCGGTCGGCTTCGACGGATACCGGCGCGGGTCCTCGCTGTCCGGGCTCGACTGGGGCATCTTCACCGTCGACCTGGCCGCGCAGGCCGCAGGCGTGGTCGACGTGCGGGCGGACGTGCGGAGGTCCGACCCCGGAGCCTCGGCCGCGGTGGTGGCGGGACTCGACGGCAAGACGCTGATCAGCCTGAGACAGGCGCCCGCGGCCGCGAGGTTCACCGCCCGTGCCAGGTCCGACGGTGAGCGGAGCAGGCTGGGCGTCACATCCTCGGCGCCGGCCGAGCTCGACGCGCTGGTCGTGACCGACCGGCGGAGGTTCACCCGGATGCTGGCCGACGAGATGCGGACCCGGTTGAGCGCGGAACTGACCCGCTCCGGGGGCGCCGCCGACGTCCACTTCACCAGCCCCGCCCCGATCGGCAGAGCGCAGCTCCACGACTACGTCTACCGTGACGGGCTGCTGGCGAAGGCCGCCGGCCTCTCGATCACGAGGCTGCCGTCCGACTTCCGCGCGCGCTACGCCTCGGCGGCGGGCACCCAGGCGCTGACCGTGACCTCGGGGGCGCCACGGGCGGAGGCCGCCGACGTGCTCTACTTCGACAGGGCGGCCGACAGGACCGTCGTCCAGGCCGCGCTCACCGGCCTGCCGGCCCGGGTCAGGCTCGTCAACGACCTCGCCGCCCACCGGGTGACGCACACGGCCAGCTCGGCGATCGGCGGTCTCGAGGTGATCCTCCAGCGCAACGAGGGGGCGATCTCGACCCCCCGGGGCGGCCACGTCACCATGATCAAGGACGGCGGCCGGCTCGGTGTCTCGGGCCGGCTGTCCCAGGTGGCCGGGGCCGACGTCACCTACGGCGGCGTGCCACGGATCCGGTTGAGGCTCGGCCCGAGCGGCCGCCCGTTCCTCGGCGCGGCCAGCATCGACCGGACCCATCTGGTCCGGCTGGAGCTGTCCAACACCCCCGCCAGGATCAGGGCGGAGCTTGATCCGGGCGCGGGCCGGGCCGAATACGGGGCGAGCGGGGTGATCGACAGGCTACGCGCCGCCTACGCCCACACCAGGACCGGCCCGACGGTCGACGGCAGCCTCTACGGCGTCCGCTCGACCGTCAGGGCGTCCTGGCGGCTCGGCGAGCGGACCGCCGTCGACGTGGCGACCACGGCGGACCTCAAGAAGGTCGGGCTCTACGCCGCCAGGAGCTACCTGACGCGGGTCGGCCCGGCCGGCGGCGAGGACGTGCAGGCGGCCGTGGAAGGCGTGCGCGGGCACGTCACCGCCGTGGTCGACACGCGGGACAGCCGCCTGGACTGGACCGCCGACCGCCCGGTGGCCTCGGTGACCGCCGTCGCCAGGGCCGGTGTTCAGGGCCGCGCCTTCAGGCTGGCGGTGAGCGCGACCGGCGTCCCCGCCCGCTTCGACGCCTCATGGGCGGCGCGGACCCCTCGCTTCCGCGGTCTGTCCGGGCCGATCGGCTCGGCGGCGATCGCCGTCACCAACCACGCGGGCGCCCGGGCTCCCGCGGGGCCGCACCTGGCCGCGCACTACGTCGAGGCCAGCGGCGACTTCGACGCCAGCGTCAGGATCGACGGGCTCAAGCACGCGGAGTTCACCCCCACCGGCAGCGGGTTCAGGGCCGGCGTCCGGGCGGCGCGGCAGACCGTCGCCCTCGACGCCGACATCCGGCCGGCCGGGGATCTCCGGTTCGGCGTGCTCGGCCGCCTCGGGCCCGTTCCGGGCGGCATCGCGGTCTCCGCGGCGGCGGGCGGCCCCGTCACCTATGACGCGGGCGGCCGGCGGCTGGACCTGAGGGCCCAGGTCTGGCTGGGCAAGGCCGCGGCCCTCGATGCCATCAAGGCCGTCCCGCACGTGCCCGGCGGTCTCTCCCTGGTCGACGCCGGCTGCGACGGCTGCGGCACCGGCGGCCCGTTCTGCACGGCGGAGCGCGGCTGCTTCGGCCTCAAGGGATCCGTCGACGTCACCGGCCTGCCGTCCAAGGTCACGGTGGACCCCGCCAGGCAGACGTTCGCCTTCACCGGCTATCGGCCCGCCTCCGGCAGGCTCGGCCTGTATCTCGACAGCACCGTCCTCGCCCCCGCGCCGGTCAGGGCGCTCGCCATCCTGACCGGGCTGCCCCGGTCGATCACCCGCATGTCCGTCGGCCCATTCGGCATCGCCAGGGGCAAGGACGACGAAGGCCGCGACACCAGCGTGGTCACCGCCAACTACAGACTGGAGCCCGCCGCGACGGTCGGTTCGCTGAAGGTGCTGGCCGAGACCGACGCGGGAGGCGGATACGGCCGCGTGCGCGGCCAGGTCGCCCTGGACCCGGTCCCCGCCGCCGTCGCGATCAGCGGCGCGTACGGCAAGCGGACGCGGATCCGGGTCCACAACTCCACCCCCGTCCGGAGGCTGCAGGCGAAGGTGACCGCGCTGGGCGGCGGCAGCGGGCCCGGGACCGGCCTGCTCCGGTTCACCGACGTGCCGGCCGTGTTCGGCATCGACGCCGACGCCGCGGACACCGGGCTCCAGCTGCCGGGCCTGACCTACAAGGCGGGCGCCGGCACTCTCGACGGGCTCTTCGCCGTCGAGGGCGCGCTGATCGAGCGGGTCTACCGGCCGCGGGAGGGCGAGCTGCTCGACACCTCCTTCGCCGTCGAGGACCTGGCCGCCGACACCACCGCCAAGGTGAACCCCGACCTGTCCGTCGAACTCGTGTCCAGGCCGGTGCCGACCAGGCTGCTGGAGGTGCACACCGGGCTGTCCCTGGCGCCGGTCGCCGCCCAGCGGGTCTCCGCTCGCAAGGACGTCCCGCGCACCGGGGGATTCCTCGCATACCAGCTGGGCGGCGAATTCGGGCTCGGGCGCAGCAGGATCGGGGACCTGTCGCTCGCCGTGCACCGGATGTCGTGGCTGAGGATCCGTCCCGGCCGGATCCCGTTCGGGATCGCGGCACCGAAGGCGCTCGGCTACCTCACGCCCGGCTTCGAGGGCGGCTACGACCGCCTCGACCTGCGCGCGGACGGGGTCGACCTGCGCCCCGACGTGAAGCTGAACGTCAAGGTCAGCAGGAGCGTCGGAGCCGACGTCTTCAACCAGGACGTGCGGCTCGGACCGGTCAGGTCACTCGCGTTCCGCCACTACGACCAGCGGATGCGCCCCATCGGCGGCAGGCAGACGATCAAGGCGGCCGATCTGCCGCTGGCCTGCGTGACGGTCGGCACCAGGCCGGGGCTCGTCTCCGCACGGGCACGGGACTCGATCACCCTGCGCGGAGCCGCAGGCCCGCAGATGGTCTCGCTGCTCGACCAGGGAGGGCAGGTGCCCGGCTACGCCGTCGACCTGCTGTCCCACTTCATGTCACCTTTCCCCGGAGCGGACTGGAAGATCTCCGCCGTCGACCCCGGCCGCTGCTAGACGGGACCCGGCGTCCCGGCGCCCTCGCGCGTCGCCGGGCGGAGCGGTTACGCGGGTCTCACCACGAGGGTGACGGTGGTGCTCGACGGGGCGGACCTGCCGTCACCGCCGTGGGCGACGGTCAGCGTGGGCCCGCCGACCGGCAGGTCCCGGGAGAGGTCCGCCTTCGCCCTGCCGTCGCGGTTCAGGGTGGCCTCGCCGAGGACGGCGGCGCCCTCCGTCACGGTCACCCGGCCCGAGGGAGCGCCGGAGGCGGCCGTCACCTCGGCACCGGGCCGGTGACCGGCGCCGCGGACAAGGCCAGGGATCAGGCTTTCTTCTCACATGGGGTTCCTCGACCTTTTGTTAGCGTTAACGAACAGGCGTGGCGGTGGAGTGAGCGTTAACAACGGGGGACGGCCAACAGTTAAGGACCTGATGGGCTGCTACGTCAATAGCGGGTTGACGAGACGTTCCACGTGACCGGACCGTAACCGGGCGAGTGCTTGACGGGGAGTGTTGTTAACGTTCACAGTCTTGCCCAAGCCGGGAAAACCCCGGCCGGAAGCCCCGGCGGGGAGACCTGGCCGGGAAGTCCTCGGCAAGGAAAGGAACGACCTGTGGGAACGGCCGCCGAGCGTCGCCCTCCCGTGATGGCCGACGTCGCCAGGGTGGCGGGCGTGTCGCACCAGACCGTCTCCCGGGTGCTCAACGAGCATCCGAACGTCCGCGCCGAGACCCGCGCCCGGGTCCTGGAGGCGATCGACCAGCTGGGCTACCGCCGAAACCTCGTCGCTCGCGCCCTCGTCACCAAGCACTCGCGCCGGCTGGGCGTGGTCAGCTTCGACACCACGCTCTACGGTCCGGCCAGCACGGTTTACGGCATCGAGCAGGCCGCCCGGGCGGCGGGTTACTTCGTGAGCATCGTCAGCCTGCGGACCATCGACAGGGCGGGCGTGCGCGACGCGCTCGACTACCTCGCCGACCAGGGCGTCGACGGCATCGTCGTGGTCGCGCCGCAGCGCTCGGCGGCCCGGGCGCTCGACGACCTGCCGGCGGGCATGCCCGCCGTGGCCGTCGAGGGCGGCCACGCCGGGGACGTCTCGGTGGTCAGCGTCGACCAGGTCATGGGCGCCAGGCTCGCCACCGAGCACCTCCTGGACCTGGGCCACGGAACGGTCTGGCACGTCAGCGGGCCTTCGGACTGGCTGGAGGCCGAGGGGCGGATCGCCGGCTGGCGCGGCGTCCTGGCCGCCGCCGGACGTCCGGTCCCCGAACCGCTGGACGGCGACTGGAGCCCGCGCTCCGGCTATCTGGCGGGCCGGCGGCTGGCCGCGATGGCCGATGAGGTCACCGCGGTCTTCGTGGCCAACGACCAGATGGCGCTCGGGGTCCTGCGGGCGTTCACGGAGGAAGGGGTGAGGGTGCCCGAGCAGATCAGCATCGTGGGCTTCGACGACATCCCGGAGTCGGAGTTCTTCTCCCCTCCGCTCACCACCGTCAGGCAGGACTTCGGGGCCGTGGGCCGGCGCAGCATCGAGGTGCTCCTGCGGCAGATCGAGGCGGACGGGCCGCCCGTGCGCGAACGTCTCGTCGTGCCCCCCGCGTTCGTCGCCAGGGCCAGCACCTCACCCCTGCGCTAGCCGTACAGGCGGGGCCGCACAGAGAACGGAAACAGGGGGCGCTGGAGTCGCCACGGTGATGTTAGCGCTCACAAAGTAGGACCCACAGCATGAAAGGACACCCCCCATGATGAATAGGATCTCGGCGCTGCTGTTGGCCGGCGCCGTCGCGATGACGATGGCAGGATGCGGCAGCGGCGGCTCCGGCGGCTCCGGCGGCTCGGCCGGTGACGGCAAGATCACGATGGGCTTCTCCCAGGTCGGCGCCGAGAGCGGCTGGCGCACCGCCAACAGCAAGTCCGTCCAGGACGCGGCGGGCAAGGCCGGGGTCACGCTGAAGTTCTCCGACGCCCAGCAGAAGCAGGAGAACCAGATCAAGGCCCTGCGCTCCTACATCCAGCAGAAGGTGGACGTCATCGCCTTCTCGCCGGTCGTCGAGTCCGGCTGGGACACCGTGCTGAAGGAGGCCAAGAACGCCGGCATCCCGGTCATCCTCACCGACCGGGCGGTGGACTCCAAGGACACCAGCCTCTACAAGACCTTCCTCGGCTCGGACTTCGTCGAGGAGGGCCGCAAGGCCGGCAAGTGGCTGTCGGAGGAGTTCAAGGACTCCAAGGACCCGGTGAACATCGTCGAGCTGCAGGGCACCACCGGCTCGGCCCCGGCCAACGACCGCAAGGCGGGCTTCGCCGAGATCATCGGGACCGACCCCAAGTTCAAGGTGATCGCCTCGCAGACCGGCGACTTCACCCGTGCCAAGGGCAAGGAGGTCATGGAGGCCTTCCTGAAGTCCAACCCGGACATCGACGTGCTCTACGCGCACAACGACGACATGGGCCTGGGCGCCATCGAGGCGATCGAGGGCGCGGGCAAGGTGCCCGGCAAGGACATCAAGATCATCACTGTCGACGCCGTCAAGGACGGCATGCAGGCCCTGGCCGACGGAAAGATCAACTACATCGTCGAGTGCAGCCCGCTGCTCGGCCCGCAGCTGATGGACCTGGCCGCCAAGGTCGTCAAGGGTGAGAGCATCCCGGCCCGCGTTGTGACGGAGGAGACCACGTTCACGCAGGAGCAGGCCAAGGAAGCCCTGCCGAGCCGCCAGTACTGATCGACGACGGGCCGCTTCCCGGAGCGGCCCGTCCCCATCGAGGAAGGTGGACGCCGCATGGCCGCACCCGTCCCGATCCTGCGGATGAGCGGGATCAGCAAAGAGTTCCCCGGCGTGAAGGCGCTGTCCGACGTCGACTTCCGGCTGCTGCCGGGAGAGGTGCACGCGCTCATGGGGGAGAACGGCGCCGGGAAGTCGACCCTCATCAAGGTCCTCACCGGGGTCTACGACATCGACGCCGGCGAGATCGAGCTGGGCGGCGAGAAGGTCGCCTTCACCGGTCCGCCGGCCGCCCAGCAGGCCGGGATCAGCACGGTCTACCAGGAGGTCAACCTCTGCACGAACCTCTCGGTCGCGGAGAACATCTTCATCGGCCGCGAGCCGCGCCGCCTGGGCCGGATCCAGTGGGGCGCGATGCGCCGCCGGGCCGCCGAGCTGCTGGCCCGGCTGGAGCTCGACGTCGACGTGTCGGCGCCGCTGTCGTCCTACTCGCTGGCCGTGCAGCAGATGGTCGCGATCGCCCGGGCCGTGGACATCTCGGCCCGGGTGCTGATCCTGGACGAGCCCACCTCCAGCCTCGACGCCGGCGAGGTCGCCCAGCTCTTCCGGGTGATGCGCAGGCTCAAGGAGGAGGGCATCGCGATCCTGTTCGTCTCGCACTTCCTCGACCAGATCTACGAGATCGCCGACCGCATGACGATCCTGCGCAACGGCCGGCTCGTGGGCGAGCACCTCACCAGCGAGCTCGGCCAGGTCGAGCTGGTCGGCAAGATGATCGGCCGCGAACTCGCCGACCTGGAGAAGCTGGAGGGCAAGCCGCTCTCGCGGAAGACGGAGCCCCTGGTGGAGGCCGAGGAACTGGGCCGGGCCGGGGCCGTCGAGCCGTTCACCCTCACCATCCACGAGGGCGAGGTCGTCGGCCTGGCCGGGCTGCTCGGCTCCGGGCGCACCGAGATCGCCCGCCTGCTGTTCGGCGCCGACCACGCGGGCACCGGCGCCCTCAAGGTGGGCGGCCGGCCGGTGAACCTGCGCACCCCGCGGGCGGCCATGAACCAGAAGATCGCCTTCTGCTCGGAGAACCGCCGGACCGAGGGGCTCATCCCCGACCTCACCGTGCGGGAGAACCTCATCCTGGCCCTGCAGGCCGCACGCGGCTGGAGCAGGCCGATCCCGCGCCGCAAGCAGGATGAACTGGTCGAGAAGTACATCTCCGTGCTGAAGATCAGCCCGGCCGACCCCGAACAGCTGATCAAGAACCTCAGCGGCGGCAACCAGCAGAAGGTGATGCTGGCCCGCTGGCTCATCCTCGAACCCCGCCTGCTGATCCTCGACGAGCCCACCCGGGGCATCGACGTCGGTGCCAAGGCGGAGATCCAGCGTCTGGTCGCCTCCCTCTCCGACGGTGGCATGGCCGTGCTGTTCATCTCCGCCGAGTTGGAGGAGGTGCTGCGGCTCAGCCACAAGGTCGGCGTGCTGCGCGACCGCAGGCTGGTCGCCGAGCTGGACAACGACGACGACCTCACGACCGACGTCCTCATGGAGACGATCGCGAGCGGAGCCCGCGCATGAACCCCATCCTCAGGCACCGGCTTCTGTGGCCCGCCGTCGTCCTGGCCGCGCTGCTGCTGACCAACCTGCTGTTCACCGACAACTTCTTCGCCGTCCAGATGCGCGACGGCCACCTCTACGGCAGCCTGATCGACATCGTCAGGTTCGGCGCGCCGCTGATCCTCGTCGCGCTGGGCATGACGCTGGTCATCGCCACCGGCGGCATCGACCTGTCCGTCGGCTCGGTCGTGGCGATCTCCGGGGCCCTGGCCTGCCTGCGGATCAGCGGCCTGGACGACCAGGACTCCGTCTCGGGCGTGATCACGGCCGTCGGCCTGGCCCTCGTGCTCTCCCTGGTCCTCGGGGTGTGGAACGGCTTCCTCGTCGCGGGCGTCGGCATTCAGCCGATCATCGCGACGCTGATCCTCATGGTCGCCGGCCGCGGCCTGGCCCAGCTCGTCACCGACGGCCAGATCATCACCGTCAACAGCGGCCCGTACAAGCTGATCGGCGGCGGCTACTGGCTCACGCTCCCGTTCGGCATCATCATCGTGCTGGCGGTCCTCGCGCTGACCGCGGTGCTCACCCGGCGCCTGGCCCTGGGCCTGCTCATCGAGTCGGTCGGCGGCAACGCCGAGGCGAGCCGCCTGGCGGGCATCCGCTCGCGCGGCGTGATCATCATGGTCTACACGTTCGCCGCGCTGTGCGCGGGCATCGCCGGGCTCATGATCAGCTCGAACGTCTCCAGCGCCGACGGAAACAACGCCGGCCTCTGGATCGAGCTGGACGCCATCCTCGCCGTCGTCATCGGCGGCACCTCGCTGTCGGGAGGCCGCTTCTCCCTCGGCGGCACCGTGCTGGGCGCGCTCATCATCCAGACGCTGACCACCACGATCTACTCGATCGGGGTGCCGCCGGAGACGACGCTGCTGTTCAAGGCGCTGGTGGTCACCGTGGTGTGCCTGCTGCAGTCCCCGGCCTTCCGCGCGAAGGCGTTCCACCGCCGCAGGCGCCCGCAGCGGGCGTCCTCGCAGGCCGAAGAGAAGGTGAAGGTCCCGGCGTGAGCGCGGAACGAGTCCGGTGCGGTGAGCGGCCGATGGGTGTGGAGCGAGTCCGGTGCGGTGAGCGGCTGATGGGTGTGGAGCGAGTCCGGTGCGGTGAGTGGCTGATGGGTGTGGAGCGGATCCGGTGCGGTGAGCGGCCGATGGGTGTGGAGCGGATCCGGTGCGGTGAGCGGCCGATGGGTGTGGAGCGGATCCGGTGCGGTGAGCGGCCGATGGGTGTGGAGCGAGTCCGGTGCGGTGAGCGGGGTGGCCCGCGGGGCGGCAGTGGCCCCCGGAACGGGCGAGGGGCGGTGAGCGGCCGATGAGCACCGCCGTCCTGGCCGGCCGCCGCGCGCTCTCGCGCAAATACGTCCCGGTCCTCGTGACCGGCTGCCTGTTCGTGGCCATGTTCGTCGCCGGCGGCGTCCGCTACGACAGCTTCGCCACCGGCCAGGTCGTCCTCAACGTCTTCATCGACAACGCCTTCCTGCTCGTCGTCGCGGTCGGCATGACGTTCGTGATCCTCATCGGCGGCATCGACCTGTCGGTCGGCGCGGTGGTCGCGCTGTCGACGATGATCTCGGCGAGTCTCGTCACGGACCAGGGCTGGCCACCGTCGGCGGTGATCCCGCTGGTGCTGGCCGTCGGCGCGGCACTCGGCCTCGCGATGGGCTGCATCATCCACTACTTCGAGATCCAGCCGTTCATCGTGACGCTGGCCGGGATGTTCCTGGCCCGGGGGCTGTGCTACACGATCGGCACCGACTCGATCTCCATCACCGACGAGACCTACACGGCCCTCGCCCAGGCCCGCGTCGACCTGCCGGGCGGCATGTTCGTCTCGCCGAGTGTGATCATCGCGCTCGTGGTGGTCCTCGCCGCGGCCTACATGCTGCACTACACCCGCCTGGGCCGCAATGTCTACGCGACCGGCGGGAGCGAGCAGTCGGCGCTGCTCATGGGGTTGCCGGTGGCCAGGACGAAGATCGCGGTCTACACGATCAGCGGGTTCTGCTCGGCGCTCGGCGGCGTGCTGCTCTCCCTCTACATGCTCTCGGGGTACGGCCTGCACGCGGTCGGCATGGAGCTGGACGCGATCGCCGCGGTCGTCATCGGCGGCACGCTCCTGACCGGCGGCTCGGGCTATCTGCTCGGCACCGTGCTCGGCGTGCTCGTCCTGGGTCTGATCCAGACGATCATCAGCTTCGAGGGCACCCTCAGCTCGTGGTGGACCAAGATCTTCATCGGCCTGCTCCTGCTGGTCTTCATCCTGCTGCAGCGCCTCATCTCGATGCGCCGCGCCTAGATCGTTCAGCGGTACGGCGGAGCCGCACCTGATCACTGGAGATTGTGTGAACGCTAACAACGACCGCTACGTGGTCGGTGTCGATTTCGGCACGCTGTCGGGCCGCGCCGTCGTGGTGCGGGTGGACGACGGCGCCGAGGTCGGCAGCGCCGTGCACGAGTACGCCCACCGGGTGATCGAGGACCGGCTGCCCGGCACCGACGTGCGCCTCGGCGCCGACTGGGCGCTGCAGTCGCCGCAGGACTGGCGCGACGTGATGCGCAAGGCGGTGCCGGAGGCGCTGGCCGCCTCGGGGGTGTCCGCGTCGCGAGTCATCGGCATCGGCACCGACTTCACCGCCTGCACCGTGCTGCCCGCCACCGTGCAGGGGCTCCCGCTGTGCGAGCTGCCGGAGCTGAAGGACCGGCCGCACGCCTGGCCGAAGCTGTGGAAGCACCACTCGGCGCAGCCGCACGCCGACCGGATCAACGCCCTCGCCGAGCGGCGGGGCGAGAGCTGGCTGCCCCGCTACGGCGGCAAGATCTCCTCCGAGTGGGAGTTCGCCAAGGGCCTGCAGGTCCTGGAGGAGGACCCGGAGGTGTACGGCAGGGCCGAGCGCTGGATCGAGGCCGCCGACTGGATCGTCTGGGAGCTGACCGGCGTGGAGACGCGCAACGTCTGCACCGCCGGCTACAAGGGCATCCACCAGGACGGCGCCTACCCCACCGAGGACTTCCTGGCCGAGCTCAATCCCGCCTTCGCCGGTTTCACCGGCAAGCTCGGCCGGGAACCGGCCCCCCTCGGCGGCCTCGCCGGCCGGCTGACCGCGCGGGCCGCCGGGTGGACCGGACTGCCCGAGGGCATCGCGGTCGCCGTCGGCAACGTCGACGCGCACGTCACGGCGGCCGCCGCGGACGCCGTGCGGCCCGGCCAGATGGTCGCCATCATGGGAACCTCGACCTGCCACGTCATGCCGTCCGACCGGCTGGCCGAGGTGCCGGGCATGTGCGGCGTGGTCCGCGACGGCATCGTGCCGGGGCTGTGGGGCTACGAGGCGGGCCAGTCGGGCGTCGGCGACATCTTCGCCTGGTACGTCGAGACCTCGGTGCCCGAGTCCTACACGCGAGAGGCCGGCCGCCGCGGCCTCACCGTGCACGAGTATCTGACCGAGCTGGCCGCCGCGCAGAAGGTGGGCGGGCACGGGCTGGTCGCGCTCGACTGGCACAACGGCAACCGCTCGGTCCTGGTCGACCACAACCTCTCCGGAATGATCGTCGGACAGACGCTCGCGACCCGGCCCGAGGACACCTACCGGGCGCTCATCGAGGCCACCGCGTTCGGTGCCCGCGTGAT
Source organism: Streptosporangium sp. NPDC048886 (assembly GCF_055586905.1). NCBI lineage: Bacteria > Bacillati > Actinomycetota > Actinomycetes > Streptosporangiales > Streptosporangiaceae > Streptosporangium > Streptosporangium sp. NPDC048886. The sequence continues at coordinate 158,835 of NZ_JBVJHH010000011.1, read as the reverse complement.
CGTGGAGACGTTCGAGGCCGCCGGGGTGGCGGTGGAGGAGTTCATCGTCGCCGGCGGGCTGATGAGGAACCACTTCCTCATGCAGGTCTACGCCGACGTGTTGCGCCGCCCGCTGTCGGTGATCGGCTCCGGCCAGGGCCCGGCGCTCGGCTCGGCGATCCACGCGGCGGTCGCCGCGGGCGCCTACGCCGACGTCACCGCGGCCGCCGCGGCGATGGGCAAGCGCGCGGAGGCCGCCTACGTGCCCGACGCCGGCCGGGCCGACGCCTACGACCGGCTGTACGCCGAGTACCGCATCCTGCACGACCACTTCGCGGACGGTGAGCTGCTGCACCGGCTCCGCGCCATCCGTAACGAGGTGACCGAATGAGACAGACCGTCTGCGCGCTCCACCGGGAACTGGTCCGCAACAACCTGGTCGCCTGGACCGCGGGTAACGTCTCGGGCAGGGTACCCGGGGAGGACCTGTTCGTCATCAAGCCGAGCGGAATCTCCTACGACGACCTGACCCCCGAGTCGATGGTCGTGTGCGACCTGGAGGGCAACCTCGTCGAGGGCTCGCTGTCGCCCTCCAGCGACACGGCCGCGCACGCGTACGTCTACCGGCACATGCCCGAGGTGAACGGCGTGGTGCACACCCACTCGACCTACGCCTCGGCCTGGGCGGCACGCGGTGAGCCGATCCCGTGCGTGCTGACCGCGATGGCCGACGAGTTCGGCGGCGAGATCCCCGTGGGCCCGTTCGCGCTGATCGGCAACGACGACATCGGCAAGGGCGTCGTCGCCACGCTGGAGGGTCACCGCTCCCCGGCGGTCCTCATGCGCAACCACGGGGTCTTCACCGTCGGCGACTCCCCGAAGGCGGCGGTGAAGGCCGCCGTCATGTGCGAGGACGTCGCCCGCACCGTGCACCTGGCACGGCAGCTCGGTGATCCGCTGCCGATCCCGCAGGGCGACATCGACCGTCTGTACGACCGCTACCAGCACGTCTATGGGCAAAGGAGTCAGCGTTGAAGGTCTGGTTTCTCACCGGCAGTCAGGGCCTTTACGGCGAGGACACCTTGCGCCAGGTGGCCGAGCAGTCCCGGCGGATCGCCGCGGCCCTGGGCGGCTCGCTCCCGTTCGAGCTGGAGTGGAAGCCCGTGCTCACCGACGCCGCGGCGATCCGCAGGATCTGCCTGGAGGCCAACGCCTCCGACGAGTGCGCCGGGCTGATCGCGTGGATGCACACCTTCTCCCCGGCCAAGATGTGGATCGCCGGCCTGGACGCCCTGCGCAAGCCGCTGCTGCACCTGCACACCCAGGCCAACCTGGAGCTGCCGTGGAGCTCCATCGACATGGACTTCATGAACCTGAACCAGGCGGCGCACGGCGACCGCGAGTTCGGCTACATCCAGGCCAGGCTCGGCGTGCCCCGCAAGACCGTGGCCGGTCACGTCAGCGACCCGTCCGTGGCGGCGCGGATCGCCGCCTGGGCCAGGGCGGCGGCCGGCCGGGCCGAGGTGGGCTCGCTGCGGCTGGCCCGCTTCGGCGACAACATGCGCGACGTGGCCGTCACCGAGGGCGACAAGGTCGAGGCCCAGCTCCGCTTCGGCGTGTCGGTCAACACCTACGGCGTCAACGACCTGGTCGAGGCGGTCGAGGCCGCCTCCGACAGCGAGGTCACCACGCTGGTCAAGGAGTACGAGGACCTGTTCCGGGTCGCCCCCGTGCTGCGCGCCGGGGGCGAGCGGCACGACTCCCTGCGTTACGCGGCCCGGATCGAGCTGGGCCTGCGCCACTTCCTGGAGGACGGCGGCTTCAAGGCGTTCACCACCAACTTCGAGGACCTCGGCGGGCTGCGGCAGCTGCCCGGCCTGGCGGTGCAGCGCCTGATGGCCGATGGCTACGGCTTCGGCGGCGAGGGCGACTGGAAGACCTCGGTGCTGCTGCGCACGCTGAAGGTGATGTCGGCCGGGCTGGAGGGCGGCACCTCGTTCATGGAGGACTACACCTACCATCTGACGCCGGGGCAGGAGGTCGTCCTCGGCGCGCACATGCTGGAGGTCTGTCCGACGATCGCCTCGGGCATCCCGTCGTGCGAGGTCCACCCCCTGGGCATCGGCGGCCGGGAGGACCCGGTCCGCCTGGTCTTCGACGCCGAGCCGGGGCCCGCCGTCGTCGTCGGCCTGGCCGACATGGGCGAGCGGTTCCGGCTGGTGGCCAACGAGATCGACGTGGTGGCCCCGGCCGAGCCGCTGCCGAACCTGCCGGTGGCCCGCGCGGTCTGGAGGCCCCGGCCCGACCTGCGCACCTCGGCCGAGGCGTGGCTCACCGCCGGCGCCCCGCACCACACCGTCCTGTCGGCCGCGATCGGCGCCGAGGAGCTCACCGACTTCGCCGACATGCTCGGTGTCGAACTGCTCGTCATCGACGTCGGCACCACCTCGCGCCAGTTCGCCAAGGAACTGCGCTGGAACCAGGCCTACTACCGCCTCGCCCAGGGATTCTGACGGCGACGAGGACGACGGCGAGGACGAGAACGGCGAGGACGACGACGGCGAGGACGGAGGGGCGCTGATCGCCGTGCCCGGCCGGCCTCCCCGCCGGAGCCCCTCCCCGCACGGCCGGCCTCCCCGCCGAGCCCCTCCCCGCATGGGAAGGGGCCCCGGCGGGCGGTTTCACCCGGGCCCGGGGTGGAAAGTTCACCGGCGTGGACGAGGTGTGGGATCTGGTGATCGTCGGCGGCGGCCCCGCGGGCTCCGCGGCGGCGCTGAGTGCCAAGCAGCTCCGGCCGCAGGCGCGGGTGCTCCTGCTCGACAGGGCGGACTTCCCCCGTGACAAGGCGTGCGGCGACGGCATCGCCGCCCACGGCCGCGACGAGCTCGCCCTGCTCGGCGTCCCCGACCTCATCGCCGACTACCGGCCGACCCGGCGTCTGTCGGTGATCTCACCCGGGGGCGCGCACGTCTGCGCCACCGTCGCCCGTCCCCACCACGTCGTCCCCCGCGTGGTCTTCGACGCCCGGCTCGTCGATGCCGCCCGGGCCCGCGGCGTCGAGGTCCGCCGCCACCGCGTCCGCACGCTCGCCGTACACCCCGGCCACGTCGTCCTCGACGGCGCCGTCACCGCCCGCGCCGTCGTCGCCGCAGACGGGGCCAACTCGGCCGTGCGCCGCCTCATCGGCGTCGCCCCCGCTCCCGACAGGCACACCGCGATCGCCGTCCGCGGCTACGCCGACCTGCCCGCCGACGACGACGTCCAGCTCATCGCCATGCAGAGGGAGGGCTGGCCCGCGTACGCGTGGTCGTTCCCGATCGGCGACGGCACCGCCAACGTCGGCTTCGGGATGCTCCTGCCCCGGCTGCGCGCCACCGGGCTGCCCGGCCGGGAGGTGCTCCACGGCCGGCTCGCCGCGCTGCTGCCCCACCTGCCCGCCCGGGACCTGCGCGCCCACCACCTGCCCCTGTCGCCCGGCCGCCCGGTGCCCGGAGCCGGCCGGGTGATGCTCGCCGGTGACGCCGCCGGCCTCGTCAACCCGCTCACCGGCGAGGGCATCTACTACGCCCTGCTGTCCGGCCGGCTCGCCGGCGCGGCCGCCGTCCAGGCCGCCGGCGACCCGCTGCCCGCCTACCGGCGCGCGCTGGGGAAAGCCCTCGGACGGCACCTGCGCACCACCGACGTGCTCGCCCGCGCCGCCCAGGCGCCCGGGTTCATCGACGCCGCGATCGGCACCGCCGCCCGGCGCAAGGAGGTCTTCGACCTGCTCGTCGACGTGGGGCTCGGCGCGGGCACGGTGCCGCTGGGGCTCGGGTGCGCGGTGGCCGGCCGCTGGCTGCTGAACGGCCTGCGGGGGAGGGGAGGATGAGGTGCCGGTCCGGTGACGGACGGACGGCGGGAGGGCTCGACGGGCCGGTCCGGCGGGCGCGTGGGCCGGGGGATCAGCCGGCGTCTCCGCCGGCCGTGGCGCCGATGACCTGCGCGAGATCCGCCGGCACGGGGTAGGGGCGCTCGGCCGGGAGCAGTCCGGTCACGTCCCGGCCGCTCCGGAGGGCGGCGTGGAGGTCGCGGACCCGGCCGGTGATGTCGGTGATCGTCAGGGTCCACCCGTCGAGATAACGGTCGACGGCCTCGCCGGACAGGCCGATCTGGACGGACCGGTACGGCAGCGCGTTGTGGTGCGGATCGCGTTCGGGGTCCCACTGGATCCGGACCGGGCTGTGCCGCAGCCGCTCGGCCCACCCGGCACGGTCGTCGTCCGGCCCGTGGTGGCTGAGACAGGAGTGGGCCAGCGCCCACTCGAAGCCCTCGCGGGTGATGTCGACGGCCAGGACGCGGGTCTGGCCGGGCTTGGTGGCCCAGCCGCAGCGGTACATCATCCAGCGGAACGACGGTTTGATCCAGGTCATCCGCTCCCGTTTGAACGGTGCGACGAACCGCTGGGCCGCGACGGCGGGGCCGGCGATCACCGGATCGTAGGCCTGGTAGACGGTGATCGACTCCTCGGTGTAGGCGGCACGGATCTGCCGGTAGGGCACGTTCATGACGCCCAGGGTGGCGGGCCGGGCCCTGCCGGGCAACCGGATTAACCGGGTGGGGCGCGGACGGGACAGCCGCTGACCTGCGGATCACGGTGACAGGCGACCGGCGGGAGGGCGGCGGCGGACCTGTACGCCGAGCCCGGGGCGCCGGCCGGAAAAAGCCGGTGCGCGCCGTGGCGGGGGGCGGGTAGGCTGCGCGGCATGTCCACACCCCGGATCTCTTAGCTCGGACACCCGCTTCCACGCCACCCTTGTGTCCTTGAGCTATCCGGAGTGCGATCAAATGATCACTGTCCGCGGTGTCGACGTGCGCGTCGGCGCCCGCCTGCTGCTGTCCGACATCTCCTTCCACATCTCCCCGGGCCACCGGGTCGGCCTGGTCGGCCGTAACGGCGCCGGCAAGACCACCCTGCTGAGCATCCTCGCCGGCCAGGCGCAGCCGGCGGCCGGCGCCGTCACCCGTACCGGTCCGGTCGGCTACCTCCCGCAGGACTCCCGGGCCGGCGATCCCACCGCCACCGCCACCGAGCGCGTCCTGTCGGCCCGCGGCATGGACCGCGCGGTGCGCGCGCTGCGCGCCGCCGAGGCCGCGATGGCCGGGGCCGCCGGCGCGGTCCAGGACCGGGCGATGCGCGCCTACACCCGCGCGGAGGCGGAGTTCCTGGCCTGCGGCGGGTACGCCGCCGAGGCGGAGGCGGCGCGGGTCGCCGCCGGGCTGGGCCTGCCCGACCAGGTCATGACCCGGCCGCTGGGCACCCTGTCCGGCGGGCAGCGGCGCCGTGTCGAGCTGGCCCGCATCCTGTTCGCCGGCCACGGAACCCTGCTGCTGGACGAGCCCACCAACCATCTCGACGCCGACTCGATCGCCTGGCTGCGCGCCTTCCTGACCGCCCACCAGGGCGGCCTGGTCCTGATCAGCCACGACACCGACCTGCTGGCGGCCACCGTCAACCGGGTCTTCCACCTCGACGCTCACCGCGCGGCCATCGACGTCCACAACACCGGCTGGGAGGCATACCTCGCCCAGCGCGAGGCCGACGAGCGGCGCCGCATCCGCGAGCGCGCCGGCGCCGAGCGCAAGGCCGAGGCGCTGCGGACGCAGGCCGACAAGATGCGGGCCCGCGTCAAGACCGCCGTCGCGGCCAAGAACATGGTCCGCCGGGCCGACCGCATGCTGGCCGAGCTGGAACCCGTCCGCCGCGCCGACAAGGTCGCCAGGATCCGGCTGCCCGAGCCCGCTCCGTGCGGCCGGATCCCGCTGGCCGCGATCGGCCTCACCAAGTCGTACGGGCCCCTGGAGGTGCTCACCGGAGTCGACCTCGCCGTCGACCGGGGCAGCCGCATCGTGGTCCTCGGCCTCAACGGCGCCGGCAAGACCACCCTGCTGCGGACCCTCGCCGGGCATGAGCGTCCCGACGCGGGCCGGGTCGTGCCCGGGCACGGGCTGCGGCTGGGCTACTTCGCCCAGGAGCACGAGACGCTGGACGGTGCCCGCACGGTCCGGCAGAACCTGGCGTCGGCCGCGCCGCACCTGACCGACGGCGAGGCCCGGACCATCCTCGGGTCGTTCCTGTTCTCCGGCGACGACGCCGACAAGCCGGCCGGGGTGCTGTCCGGTGGTGAGCGGACCCGCCTGGCGCTGGCGACCCTGGTCTGCTCCGGTGCCAACGTGCTCCTGCTCGACGAGCCCACCAACAACCTCGACCCGGCCTCGCGGGGTGAGGTCCTCACCGCGGTGAGCGCCTACCCGGGGGCGGTGGTGATGGTCACGCACGACGAGGGCGCGGTCGAGGCGCTGCGGCCGGACCGGGTGCTGCTGCTGCCCGACGGCGTCGAGGACCACTGGAGTCCCGGCTACGCCGGCCTGGTGCCGCTCGCCTGAGATCCCGAGGCGGCGGATCCGCCGCGTCCCGCCCGCCGATCAGCGTGACGGGGCGCCCGTACGGCTCACGCCGTGCGGGCGCGCCGGTCGCGGGAGTGCGGGGGAGAGGCGGTGGTGAGAAGTGGAAAAGACAATCCCCAGGTCGCTGACCTGGGGATTGTCTGTGGTGGACGATACAGGGATTGAACCTGTGACCTCTTCCGTGTCAGGGAAGCGCTCTCCCGCTGAGCTAATCGTCCTCGC
>NZ_JBVJHH010000011.1:0-152091 GCF_055586905.1 Streptosporangium sp. NPDC048886 | reverse complement strand
CTGAAACCAGAGGTGGAGACGGGATTTGAACCCGTGTACACGGCTTTGCAGGCCGTTGCCTCGCCTCTCGGCCACTCCACCGGAGTGAGAGCCCTGAAAGCCCTTCCGAGCGGAAGACGGGATTCGAACCCGCGACCCTCACCTTGGCAAGGTGATGCTCTACCACTGAGCCACTTCCGCGTGTTTTCGCCGGGTGTTCTCCCCGCGGCAACGAGAGAACTCTAGCGGGTTTTCCGAGTGGTTGCGTAACCGTTCCGGCTACGCCAAGGACAACCCTACCCAGCGGTGATTCGTCCCGCCGCGCCCCGTACGGTAGAAACAACCAGGTGGAGTCGTTGAAACTCGGATCGCTCGAGGTCTGGCCGCCCGTCGTCCTCGCCCCCATGGCCGGGATCACCAACGCGCCCTTCCGGACCCTCTGCCGCGAGCAGGGCGGCGGCCTGTTCGTCTGCGAGATGATCACGACGCGGGCGCTGGTGGAGCGCAACGTCAAGACGCTCAAGATGATCCGGTTCGACCCGGCGGAGCAGCCCCGCAGCATCCAGCTCTACGGGGTCGACCCGGTGACCGTCGGCAGGGCCGTCCGCATGATCGCCGAGGAGGACCTGGCTGACCACGTCGACCTCAACTTCGGCTGCCCGGTGCCCAAGGTGACCCGGCGCGGCGGCGGTTCCGCCCTGCCGTACAAGCGCAACCTGCTCCGGGCCATCCTGCGCGAGGCGGTGCGCAACGCCGGGACACTGCCGGTGACCATGAAGATGCGCAAGGGCATCGACGACGACCACCTGACCTACCTCGACGCGGGGCGGATCGCGGTGGAGGAGGGCGTCTCCGCGGTCGCCCTGCACGGCCGCACGGCCGTCCAGCACTACGGCGGCACCGCCGACTGGGAGGCCATCGCCCGCCTCAAAGAGGCGGTGACGGAGATCCCGGTGCTCGGCAACGGCGACATCTGGAGCGCCGCCGACGCGCTGCGGATGATGGCCGAGACCGGATGCGACGGCGTCGTCGTGGGCCGGGGCTGCCTCGGGCGCCCATGGCTGTTCCGGGACCTGACGGCCGCGTGCGAGGGGAGCCCGGAGCGCGCCCGGCCGCTGCTGGGGGAGGTCGCCGCGGCCATGGACCGGCACGCCACGCTGCTGACGGAGTGCTTCGGCAGCGAGCCGCACGCCGTGGCCGACTTCCGCAAGCACGTCGGCTGGTATCTCAAGGGCTTCACCGTCGGGGCCGACCTCCGCCGCCGCCTGGCCACCTCCGCCGACCTGGCCTCCCTGCGGGAGGGGCTCGCCGAGCTCGATCCCGCCCAGCCCTGGCCCGACGGCGTCGACGCGCCCCGCGGCAAGACCCATCCGCGCGACCGGGTCCATCTGCCCGCCGGCTGGCTGGACGACCCCTACGACCTCGCCGTCCCCGGCGCCGAGGCCGAGCTCGACACCTCGGGCGGCTGAGGCGCCCGACGGTGGGCGGGCCGGGCTCGCGCAATCGCGACCAGAATGTGATCTCCTTCTGACGGGACGGTGTCAGCCCCCTGGGTAACTTCCCGTCAGAGACCGGCGGCTCACACGTGGAGACGGCGTTTGACGGAGACCACATCACCCGATGATCTGATCGCGGAGTTCGACGCCGAGCGGCCCGCCCGGCGGCTGTCGGGCCGGGTGGCGGCGGCCGTCACCCTGGCCGCCCTGGGGCTGTCCCTCTATGTGCTCTACTGGGCCTTCCGCCCCGGTCCCGTGCTCCCGTACCGGATGACCTTCCTGGCGGTCGTGCTGCCGCTGACCTTCGTCTGCTACAAACCGGGGCGGCGGGGCGGCGACCGTCCGGGCGCCGCCGACTGGGCGCTGGCCGGGCTGTCGCTCGTGGTGTGCCTCTACCCGCTGGCCGTCTTCGACGACTTCATCCGGCGCGCGTTCGACCCGACGGCCCTCGACGTGGCCGCCGGCGTGGTCATCTCCCTGCTGGTGCTGGAGGCGTGCCGGCGCACCGTCGGCTGGATCCTGCCCGCGGTCTGCCTGGTGTTCGTCGCTTACGCCTACTACGGCGGCTACCTGCCCTTCGACTGGGTCGTCGGGCACCACGGCTACGACATCAGCCGGATCGTCGTCTCGTTCGTGATGGGCACCGACGGCGTGTACGGCGTGCCGCTCGACGTGGCGGCCACCTACATCATCCTGTTCACCGTCTACGGGGCGGTCCTCGACCACTCCGGCGCCGGGAAGTTCTTCGTGGACGTCTCCCTGGCCGCCTTCCGCCGCTCGCGTTCGGCGCCCGGCCGTACGGTCACCCTCGCCGGGTTCCTCCTCGGCACGGTCAGCGGATCGGGCGTCGCGACGACGGTGAGCGTGGGCAGCGTCGCCTGGCCGATCCTGCGCCGGGCCGGCTACCCCCGTGAGCAGGGCGGGGGAGTGCTGGCGGCGGCGGGCATCGGCGCGATCCTGTCGCCTCCCACGCTGGGCGCGGCGGCGTTCATCATCGCCGAATACCTGCGGGTCGGATACCTCACCGTGCTGGTCTACGCCCTGATCCCCACGGTCCTGTACTACCTGGGCATCTTCCTGGCCATCGAGATCGACGCCCGCAAGTACGGCACCCGGTCGGTCGAGGTGGACGCGCCGAGGTTCTGGCCGCTGCTCAGACGGTCCGGCTACCACTTCAGCTCGCTGTTCGTGATCGTCATCCTGATGGCGCTGGGCCAGTCGCCGTTCCGGGCGGTGGTCTACGCCACGTTGCTGGCCTTCGCGCTGTCCTTCCTCGACCCCGCCCACCGGCTCACCCCCCGCCGGGCGGTGCGGGCGCTGGCCGCGGGGACGACGGGGGTGCTGCCGGTCGCGGCCACCTGCGCCGCCGCCGGAATGATCGTCGCCGTCGTCACCCTCACCGGCCTGGGACTGAAGGCGAGCTCGCTGATCGTCGGGGCCTCGGGCGGGATCCTGCCCGTCACCGCGCTGCTGTGCGCGCTGGCGGTGCTGCTGCTGGGCCTCGCCGTGCCGGTGACGGCGTCGTTCGTCATCGCGGCGGTCATCATCGGGCCCGCGCTGACCGACCTGGGAGTCAGCCAGGCCGAGGCGTACATGTTCATCTTCTACTACGCGGTGCTGTCGGAGGTCAGCCCGCCCACGGCGCTGTCGGCCTTCGCGGCCTCGGCCATCACCGGCGGCAACGCCTACCGGACCATGATGGCCACCTGGAAATACACGCTGCCGGCGTTCCTGGTGCCCTTCGCCCTGGTGCTGACCCCCGCCGGCTCCGCGCTGCTCGCCCAGGGGCCGGTGGGGGAGATCCTCGCGGCCACGGCGGTCTCGGCGCTGGCGGTGGCGGCGCTCGCCGCCGCCACCGGCGGCCGGCTGCTCGCTCCCGCGGGGGCGGTCGAGCGGGTGCTGTGCGCCGCCGCCGCCGTCCTGCTGCTGTTCCTGTCGCCCGTCCCGGCCCTCGTCGGGGCGGGCGTCCTGGCCCTGGCCATCGCGGTGCATCTGGTTACGCGGACACGAGAGGCACGATCATGAGCATCAAACACGTGGCGGTCCTGCTGGCGGCGGGGGCGCTGCTGCTCGCCGGCTGCGGCGGCGACCGCTCCGCCGGACAGGGCGCGGACCAGAGCTCCGCGGGCAAGCGGCTGTCGATCGCCACCGGCAACACCACCGGCGTCTACTACGTCCTCGGCGGCGCCCTGGCCGACCAGATCGGCAAGGACATCCCCGGCTACCAGGCGACGGCCGAGGCGACCGGCGCGTCGGTGGAGAACATCCAGCGGGTCGTCAGGGGCGACTCCGACCTCGCCTTCACCCTGGCCGACTCCGCCGCCGACGCCGTCGCGGGCAAAGGCGCCTTCACCGCGCCCCAGCCGATCCGCGCCGTCGCCCGGCTGTATGACAACTACACCCAGGTGGTGGCCACCACCGGGTCGGGCGTGAAGTCCGTCGCCGATCTCAAGGGCAAGCGGGTCTCCACCGGGTCGCCGAACTCCGGCACCGAGGTCATCGCGCTGCGCCTGCTGAAGGCGGCCGGGCTCGACCCGGACAAGGACGTCAGCCGCCAGGCGCTGGGCCTGCCCGAGAGCGTGCAGGGCATCAAGGACGGCAACCTCGACGCCCTCGTCTGGTCCGGGGGGCTGCCCACCCCGGGCATCACCGACCTGGTGACCTCGCTGAAGGGCGAGGTCGCCTTCGTCCCGCTGGACGGGGTGCTGGCCCAGGTCCGCAGCGAGCACGGCCAGGTCTACACCGAGGGCACGATCGCCAAGGACGTCTACGCCACCCCCGCCGACGTCCCCACGATCGCGGTGCCCAACCTGCTGGTGGTGAGCGAGAAGATGGATCCCGCGCTCGCGGGCGACCTCGCGAAGCTGATCTTCGACCGCAAGGCGGACCTGGCGAAGGTCCACCCCGCGGCCAGGGGCATCACCCGTGAGAACGCCCCGAAGACCGACCCGGTCCCGCTCCACGACGGCGCCCGGAAATACTACGGCTGACCCAGGTCGCGGCGGAGATACTCGGCGGTGAAGGAGCCGGCCGCCTCCAGGAGCTGCCGGGGCGTGCCCTCGAACACGACGGTGCCGCCCTGGTCCCCGCCGTCGGGGCCGAGGTCGACGATCCAGTCGGCGTGCTTGACGACGTCGAGGTTGTGCTCGATGGCGATGACCGTGTTACCGGCGTCCACCAGGCTGTCCATGATGGTGAGCAGGTGCCTGACGTCGGCCATGTGCAGCCCCGTGGTCGGCTCGTCCATCACGTAGACGCTGCCGGTCTTGTGGAGCTCGCCGGCGAGCTTGATCCGCTGGCACTCGCCGCCGGACAGGCTGCTGAGGGGCTGGCCGAGTTTGAGGTAGCCCAGCCCCACCTCGTTGACCGCCTGCAGGACGCGTGCGGGCTTCGGCTCGGTGAAGAACTCCGCCGCCTCGCCCGCCGTCATCTCCAGCACGTCGGAGATCGACCTGCCGCGCAGGGTGTGCCGGAGCACCTCCTCCCGGAACCGCCGCCCCTGGCAGACCTCGCACGTCGAGGTGACGGCGTCCATGAACGCCAGGTCGGTGTAGATGATCCCCAGCCCCTGGCACTGCGGGCAGGCGCCCTTGGAGTTGAAGCTGAACAGGGCCGGGCTGACGCCGCCGGCCTTGGCGAACAGCCTGCGGATCTCGTCCATCAGCCCGGTGTAGGTGGCGGGGTTCGACCGGATCGACCGGCTGACCGCCGACTGGTCGATGACGACCGCGTCCGGGTGCCGGGCCAGGAACACCTCGTTGACGAGTGTGCTCTTGCCCGACCCGGCCACCCCCGTGACGACGGTGAGCACCCCGGTGGGGAAGGCGACCGTGACGTCCTTCAGGTTGTGCGCGGTGGCGCCGGTGACGGTCAGCGTGCCGGTCGGCTCACGGAAGCCCGCCTTGAGCGGCCGGTTGTGGCGCATGTGCCGCCCGGTGAGGGTGCCCGCCCGGTGCAGGCCGGCGACGCCGCCCTCGTAGACGATCTCGCCGCCGTGCGCGCCCGCGTGCGGCCCGACGTCGACCACGTGGTCGGCGATCTCGATGACGTCGCGGTCGTGCTCGACCACGAGCACGGTGTTGCCCTTGTCGCGCAGCTCGCGCAGCAGACCGTTCATGCGCCGCACGTCGCGCGGGTGCAGGCCGACGGTCGGCTCGTCGAAGATGTAGGTCATGTCGGTGAGGCTGCTGCCGAGGTGGCGGACCATCTTGATCCGCTGTGACTCCCCGCCGGAGAGGGTGGCCGTCGCCCGGTCCAGGCTGAGGTAGCCCAGGCCGATGGAGACCAGGTGCCGCAGCCGCTCCAGGACCGCGGCGACCATCGTCGCCGCGATCGGGTGGTCGATCCGGGCGACCACGTCCACCAGGTGGCGGGCCTCCATCGCGGCCAGGTCGGCGATGTTGCGGCCGTCGATCCGGCAGGCCAGCGCGGCCTGGTTGAGCCTGGCCCCCCGGCACAGCGGACAGGTCCGCGTCGAGACGAACTCCAGCAGCGCCTCCCGGTTGGCCTTGGTGTCGATGTCCTTCCTGATGTAGATCCGGTCGAACTTGTCGACCAGGCCCTCGTACTTCTGCGGGACCGTCCCGCCCTGCGTCTCGAACATGATGTCCGGCCCCTGGCCGCGCAGCAGCGTCTCCCACTCGGACTCGGTGTAGTCCGCCAGCTTCTTGTCGTTGTCGAACAGCCCCGAGTGGGCGAAGGTCTTCCAGAACCAGGTGCCGACCCCGAAGTTCGGCAGCAGCATCGCACCCTCGTTGAGCGACTTCGACCGGTCCAGGGCCCGGTCCAGGTCCAGGGTCATCTTCCTGCCGACCCCCTCGCACTCCGGGCACATCCCGGCGGGGTCGTTGAAGGAGAAGGCGTTGGAGTAGCCGGCCGGTGGCGTGCCGATCCGGGAGTAGAGCAGCCGCAGCAGGGAGTGGATGTCGGTGATCGTGCCGACGGTGGAGCGGGAGTTGCCGCCGATGCGCTGCTGCCCGATGACGACCGCGGCCGAGAGGTTCTCGACGCCGTCGGCGTCCGGCTGGCCGTACTTGGGCAGGCGGTTGCGGACGAACGTGGTGAAGGTCTCGTTGAGCTGCCGCTGTGACTCCGCGGCGATCGTGTCGAACACGATGGACGACTTGCCGGACCCCGAGACACCGGTGAAGACCGTGATCTGTTTCTTCGGGATCTTCAGTGAGATGTTCTTGAGGTTGTTCTCACGGGCGCCCGTTATCTCGATGTGGCTCATGAATCCGACGCTAGCCTCGGTTTAGGCCAGTTCCCGGCCGCAATCGATGGCATCGTGGACGCCATGGCAGACACCACGGCGCGGGTGCTCCGGCTGCTGTCGCTGCTCCAGGCGCACCGGGAGTGGCCGGGGCCCGAGCTCGCCGAGCGGCTGGAGGTCAGCCCGCGCACGCTCCGCCGCGACATCGACCGGCTCCGGGAGCTGGGCTACCCGGTCCACGCGACGACCGGCCCGGCCGGGGGATACCGGCTGGAGGCGGGGACCGCGATGCCGCCGCTGCTGCTCGACGACGAGGAGGCCGTGGCCATCGCGGTGGGCCTGCGCACGGCGGCCGCCGGCTCGGTGACCGGGATCGAGGAGACCTCACTGCGGGCCCTGGCCAAGCTGGAGCAGGTCCTGCCCTCCCGGCTGCGCCGCCGGGTCAACACCCTGCAGACCCAGACCGTCACGGTGCGCGGCCGGTGGCCGACCGTGGACCCGGACACCCTGGCGCTGCTGGCGCAGGCGAGCCGGGACCACGAGCGGCTGCGCTTCGGCTACCGCCGCCGCGACGGCACGCGGAGCGCCCGCCTGGTCGAGCCGTACCGGCTGGCCTCCACCGGGCGGCGCTGGTATCTCGTCGGATGGGACGTCGAGAGGGAGGACTGGCGGACCTTCCGGGTGGACCGGCTCACCGCGCCGCTGGCCACCGGAGTCCGGTCCGGCCCGCGTGAGCCGCCGCCCGGCTACGTCGAGGAGTCCGTGGTCGCTCCCATCAGCCGGTATCGGGCGGTGGTCACCGTGCACGCGCCCCTGGCCGTGGTCGCCGAGCGCTTCTCCGGGCCCGGCTGGGTCCTGGAGGATCTGGACGGGCGGAGCTGCCTGCTGCGCACCGGCGGTGACTCGCTGGAGTGGCTGGCCTTCTCCGTCGGGCTGCTCGGCCTGGACTTCACCGTCCACGAGCCGCCCGAGCTGGTGGACCACATCCGGCTGCTCGTCACCCGGCTTCAGGCGTCGACGGAGCCGCCGCTGCGCCAGTAGACGTTGTTCTCCCGGCTCAGCAGCCCGTCGTCGACCAGGTAACGGCGGAGCGCCGCGTAGTCGTCGTGGAAGGCGCGCAGCGCGGTGTCGACCTCCTTCTCCGGATAGCGGATCCCGGGCTCGAAGACCTGGGCGATGTAGTTCAGCACGACCAGCTGCTTGTCGCGCTTGGTGGGGATCGCCCGCAGCCGCCCTTCGACGAGGAAGGACTGCAGCACCTTCTCCTCCGGCGAGACCGGGGCGGCGGGCCGGGCCGTGGCGTGCAGCAGCTCGCGGAAGCGCTCCCGCCGCGCCTGCCACCGGCCGTCGTCGTCCCGTACGGCCAGCCCGCCGCGCTCCAGCCGGTCCAGTGCCCGCCGTATCGCGTCCCGATCAAGCCCGGACCCCTCGGGCGTACCGTTCAGCACCAGCGCCGCCAGCACCCGTAACGTGTCCTCCTGATAGAGCAGGCCGAGCACCTGCCGCATCGCGTCGTCGTTCATGCCCTCTATTTTGTCGGGCCTGTCCGGTGCTTCTCGCACCGCGGACGCCCGGGGCGCGGGGCCCGGCCGCCTCCTCCTGCGACAAGGCCGGCCGGTCCCGACTTTCCTGGCATCATGGAGCGCATGCTCAGAAAGATCATTTTTGCCGCGACGCTCGTCGCCGGCACGGCCCTCGCCGGCATGCCCCCCGCCTCGGCCGCCGCCGCCCCCGCGGTCCCCAAGGGCTTCCTGCTGCACGACAGGGAGGTGGCCGCCGACCAGGCCAAGAAGGACGAGCCGGCCGACGCCGAGAACGTCTGGTGGGCCAGCGCCAAGGCCGGGGAGCGGTTCGCGGTCGACCCCTGCGCCCACAGCGCGGTGGCCGCCTCCCAGCGGAAGGACCCCAAGGTCGGCCAGGCCGGCCGGGCGGCGGCCCGGACGGCCTACTTCGAGGTCGAGGGCGAGATCGAGACCATCGAGCAGGTGATCCTCTACAGCTCGGAGCGGGCCGCGCGGTCGGCGCTGCAGCAGTTCCGGGCGGGCGTGCAGAAGTGCAGGCAGTCGGAGGGCTGGAAGAACGGCTCCTTCAACCGGAGCCTGGCCAGGGTCTCCCTCGGGGACGAGGCGTGGAAGAGCAGCGCCCGGGCCTACGAGGACGGCCGGCCCGTCACCGGGGACGACGTCGTGATCGCCCGCCGGGCCAACGCGGTCACCGTCTACCTCGCCTCCGCCGCCGCCAGACCGGCCGCCAAGAGCCACACCCAGCAGCTCGCGCACACCAGGCAGATGCTCGCCAAGATCTGCCAGATCGCCGCCTGCGCCTCGTAGGGGCAGAGGGCGGGGCCGGCCCGGACCGCGGGTGATCGCGCGTCCGGGCCGGTCCCGGCGGGGTCAGAGGCGGTTCAGGCCGACGACGTGGAGCACGGCGCGGCCCTCCTCGTCGGAGGCGGCCAGGTCCACCTGGGCGTCGATGCCCCAGTCGCCGTCGCCCGCCGGGTCGGCGATGACCTGGCGGACCTTCCAGAACTCCTTCTCCTCCTCGATGCGGAGCAGTCCCGGGCCGCGGGCGTCGGGGCCGGTGCCGATCTCCTCGTGGTCGTCGTAGTAGGCGTCGAGGGCGGCGCCCCAGTCCACGTCCGGTGCCAGCTCGGCCAGCTCCTCCTCCTTCTCCAGGGAGGACAGCTCGACCAGGCGGAACATCGCGTTGCGGACCAGCACCCGGAAGGCGCGGCTGTTGGCGGTGACCGGCTTGGTCTTCTCCTCCAGGGAGGGCGTCTCCAGCTCGCCGGCCGGGTTCTGCAGCTGCTCCCACTCGTCCAGGAGGCTGGAGTCGACCTGGCGGACCAGTTCGCCGAGCCACTCGATGAGGTCGATGAGGTCTTCGGTCTTGAGGTGCTCGGGGATGGTCCGCGACAGGGTGCGGTAGGCGTCGGCGAGGTAGCGCAGGACGGTGCCCTCGGACCGGGCCAGCTCGTAGAACTGGACGTAGTCGGCGAAGGTCATCGCCCGTTCGTACATGTCCCGGACGACGGTCTTGGGACTGACGGTGTAGTCGCCGACCCAGGGGTGGCCCCGGCGGTAGGTCTCGTAGGCGCCCAGCAGCAGGTCGGCCAGCGGCATCGGGTAGGTGATCTCGTTGAGGAGCTCCATCCGCTCCTCGTATTCGATGCCGTCGGCCTTCATCTGCGCCACGGCCTCGCCGCGTGCCTTGTTGAGCTGCGCGGACAGGATCTGGCGGGGGTCGTCGAGGATGGACTCGATGATCGAGACCATGTCGAGAGCGTAGGTCGGCGACTCCATGTCCAGCAGTTCGAGGGTGGCCAGCGCGAAGGTGGACAGCGCCTGGTTGAGCGCGAAGTCCTCCTGGAGGTCGACGGTCAGGCGGGCCATCCGGCCCTGCTCGTCGGGCTCGGCGAGCTTCTCCACCACGCCGCCGGCCAGCAGCGAGCGATAGATCGCGATGGCCTGGCTGATGTGCCGCCGCTGCCACTTGCGGTCCTCGTGGTTGTCGGTGAGCAGGTGCTTCATCGCCGCGTAGCAGTCGCCGGGGCGGTTGATCACCGCGAGCAGCATCGCGTTGCTGACCTTGAACCGGGAGTTGAGCGGCTCGGGCTCGGCGCCCTGCAGCTTCTCGAAGGTCTCCTCGCTCCAGCCGACGAAGCCCTCCGGCGGCTTCTTGCGGGCGTAACCGCGCCGCCGCTTGGGGTCGTCGCCGATCTTGGCCAGTGCCTTCTCGTTCTCGACGACGTGGTCGGGGGCCTGGCAGACGACGTAGCCGATGGTGTCGAAGCCCGCCCGCCCGGCCCGTCCGGCGATCTGGTGGAACTCGCGGGCGCGCAGCCGCCGGACCTTGCTGCCGTCGTATTTCGACAGCGCGGTGAACAGCACGGTCCTGATCGGCACGTTGACGCCGACGCCGAGCGTGTCGGTGCCGCAGATGACCTTCAGCAGGCCGGCCTGGGCCAGCCGCTCCACCAGGCGGCGGTATTTCGGGAGCATCCCGGCGTGGTGCACGCCGATGCCGTGCCGTACGAGACGGGACAGCGCCCGGCCGAACCTGGTGGTGAACCGGAAGTTGCCGATCAGGGAGGCGATGGCCTCCTTCTCGGCCTTGGTGGACATGTTGATGCTCATCAGCGCCTGGGCCCGCTCCATGGCCGCGGCCTGGGTGAAGTGGACGACGTAGACGGGCGCCTGGTTGGTGGTGAGCATCTCCTCCAGGATCTCGTGGAGGGGGGTGAGGCGGTAGGAGTAGACCAGCGGGACGGGGCGTTCGGCGTTCTTGACCACGGCGGTCGGCCTGCCGGTGCGCCGGGTCAGGTCCTCCTCGAACCGGCTCACGTCGCCCAGCGTCGCCGACATCAGGATGAACTGCACGTTCGGCAGCTCCAGCAGCGGCACCTGCCAGGCCCATCCCCGGTCGGGCTCGGCGTAGAAGTGGAACTCGTCCATCACGACCTGGCCGATGTCGGCCTGGGCGCCGTCGCGCAGCGCGACGTTGGCGAGGATCTCGGCGGTGCAGCAGATGATCGGCGCGCCGGGGTTCACGCTGGCGTCGCCGGTCATCATGCCGACGTTCTCGGTGCCGAACAGCGCGCACAGGTCGAAGAACTTCTCCGACACCAGCGCCTTGATCGGCGCGGTGTAGAAGGTGCGCACGTCCCGGGTCAGCGCGGTGAAGTGGGCTCCGGCCGCGACCAGGCTCTTGCCCGACCCGGTGGGGGTGGCCAGGATCAGGTTGTTTCCGGAGACGACCTCGATCAGCGCCTCCTCCTGGGCAGGATAGAGGGTGAGCCCCCGCTCGGAGTTCCACTCGACGAACGCGTCGAAGATGGCATCGGGATCGGCGTCGATCTCTTCTGGCAGGCGATCTACAAGGCTCACGGTTCAATACTGCCGAAGAACTGGTGGTGGTCGGACCGGCTCGGGCGACAGATGTGATCGCATCGTGCCCAGGACAGATGACCTGGCGCGAATATATCTACCTAAACCCCATCAAAACATGATCAAGGGGACTGGAGGACGGCTGCGCCGGCCGGGACCGGGCGGGCGACCAGGTGAGCGCCAGCCCCGCCAGGAGCATCCCCGCGCCGAGCACCGGCGCCCACCCCGGGACGAAACCGATCGCCGTGAGGACGAGCAGACCCGACCCGGCCAGCGCCAGGGCCACCACGATCCGGGCCATGCCCCCGGCGTACGGCGCGGCCCGCGGCGGCGTCTCGAACCGGGCGAAGCAGCGCATCAGCGGGAACATGGCCAGCACGAGCATCAGCAGCCAGTGCGGCCAGCCCGACAGCCACGCCTGGCTGCCCGGCTCCGGGGTGGAGATGCCCAGCCCCACCACGACCATCGAGGTGACGACCGCCAGGGCGCTCATGTGCCACAGGTAGACGGTCATCATCCGGGGGGCGGCCCAGGCCAGCAGCCGTGACACCCCCGGCCACTCCACGAGGGCGACGATCCACCGGCGCAGCGCCAGCGCCAGCCCGATCTGGCCGATCCCCACCGCCAGCAGCGCGATCGTGGGCGGGGCCATGTTGGAGACGGCCGCGCCCGGCATCCCGATCATGCTGCCCGGGTAGGGGCCGGCCGCCACCAGCGCCGCGGCCAGGCCGTACCCGATCAGGGCCATGGCCCAGGGCCGGCCCAGCCGGCCGTCGGCGTACAGGAAGCCGAGCTGGTGCACCGCGAGCCAGACCAGCGCGATGTTGAGGAAGCCGATGACCTCCAGGCCGCTGGTGAAACGGGCGACGTCCACCACGACGGCCCCCGCCGTCAGCACCGCGGGCACCCGCCAGCCGTAGCGCATGTTGAGCCGGAGCATCGGCGGGGTCACCACCACCGCGGCCAGGTAGACGGCCAGGAACCACAGCAGCTGCCCGGCCAGGCGCGAGGCCGTGACCACCGGCTGCTCGGGCACGCCGAGGGCCGTCAGCAGGTGGGGCAGGGGCACCCACACCGCCGCCAGCGGCAGCACCGGCCAGGCCAGGCGGCGCAGCCGCGCCGCCAGCCAGGCGGGAGCCGCGCCGCCGCGCCGTACCGAGCCCCGCCAGCTGATCGCGTTGGCCGCGCCGCCCGCGAAGAAGACCAGCGGCATCACCTGACTGATCCAGGTGATCACCCACGCGCCGCCGGTCGCCAGCGCGTTGCCGGTGGAGATCCGCCCGCCGGCGAAGGACAGCACCGGCATGCTCCAGTGCTGCAGCACCACCAGGGCCATGCCGAACAGACGCAGCGCGTCGATGAACACGTCACGGCCCGGCGGCGCGGGCGTCGCGGGGGCTGCCGGGCGGGACAGGACGGCGGTCATGGGGAACTCGATTCGTCGGGGAGCGGTGCTCCGACCCTCCCGCGCGCGCCCCGGCCGGCGCAGTCACGCCCGCGGCCCTCTTCCGGTCAAGGCCGCACCCTTACCGGGGGTAGGGCCAGCCCTACCCCCGGAAGGCGGCACGCAGGGGCGAGAACCGGTCCCGCGAGCTCGTAGCGTTGACGGCATGAGATCCCTCCTGCGCCGTATCGGCACCGACAGCCGTTACCTGATCGCCGGCTTCCCGCTGGCCGTCGTCTTCTTCGTCCTGATGGTGGCCGGTTTCGCCGCCGGGGTCGGCACGGCGATCGTATGGGTGGGTCTGCCGATCCTGGCGACCACGCTGCTGATGGCCCGGGGGCTGGCCGATGTGGAACGGCGGATGCTGCCCGAGGTGCTCGGCCGCACGCTGCCCCGGCCCCGCTACCGGCCGGCGCCGGAGACCGCCGGCTGGGTCCGGCGCATGGTGAACCCCCTGACCAGCGGCCAGTCGTGGCTGGACCTGCTCTACGGGATCGTGGCCTTCCCGGTCTCCATCGTGACGTTCGTCTTCACGGTGACCTGGTGGGCCGGGACGATCCTGGGCCTGACCAGCCCGATCTACGGGTGGATCACCGCGGCGATCCCCGGCAACCACGGCCTGGCCTACCTGCTCGGGTTCGACGACAAGGTCTGGATCGAGGTCCTCATCAACACCTGCATCGGCGTGCTGTTCGCGCTCACCCTGCCGCTGGTCGTGCGCGGCGGGGCGCTGATCCGGGCCGGGCTCGGCCGGGCCATGCTGACCGGCGTCGCCGAACTGCACGAGCGCATCGACGACCTGGCCGAGGGGCGGGCCGCCGCGGTGTCGGCCGAGGCCAACGCGCTGCGGCGGCTGGAGCGCGACATCCACGACGGGCCGCAGCAGCGCCTGGTCTCCCTGGCGATGGACCTGTCGCGGGCCCAGCGCCAGCTCAAGCGCGACCCGCAGATGGTCGAGGAGATGCTCAGCCAGGCCATCACCTCCACCCGCGACACCCTGGACGAGCTGCGCGCGCTCTCGCGCGGCATCGCGCCGCCGATCCTGACCGACCGCGGCCTGGCCCCGGCGCTCGCCGCGCTGGCCAGCCGCTGCACGATCCCCGTCGAGCTGGACGTGCAGATCACCGGCCGCTTCGCGGCGGCGGTGGAGAACACCGTCTACTTCGTGGTCGCCGAGAGCCTGACCAACGTCGCCAAGCACAGCCACGCCACCGTCTGCACGGTGTCGCTGAACAAGACCGGCGGCGTCCTCATGCTGACGATCGGGGATGATGGAGTAGGCGGCGCACACGTCGCCAAGGGACACGGCCTGTCCGGCCTCGCCGACCGCCTGAAGGCGGTCGACGGGGAGATCGCGGTGGACTCACCGGTGGGCGGGCCGACGGTGATCGTGGCGGAGGTGCCGTGCGGGTAGTCGTGGCCGACGACGCAGTGTTGATCAGAGAGGGCCTGATCCGGCTGCTCGAGGAGTTCGGCTGCGAGGTGGTCGCGGCGGTGGGGGACGGCGACAGCCTGGTGGAGGCCGTCGCCGAGCATCGGCCCGACGTCTCGGTGGTCGACGTCCGGATGCCGCCCAGCTTCACCGACGAGGGGCTGCGGGCGGCGGTCGAGGCGCGCCGGCGGGTGCCGGGCGCGCCGGTACTGATCCTGTCGCAGTACGTGGAGGTCTCCTATGCCGACGACCTGCTCGCCGACGCCAGGGGCGCGGTGGGCTATCTGCTCAAGGACCGGGTCGTGGACGTCGACGACTTCATGGGGGGCCTGCGCACCGTCGCGGCCGGCGGGACGGTCTTCGACCCGCAGGTGGTGGCCCAGCTGATGGTACGGCGCCGCCGCGACGATCCGCTGGCCCTGCTCACCCCGCGCGAGCGGGAGGTGCTCGGCCTGATGGCGGAGGGCAGGTCCAACCCGGCCATCGGCCGCCAGCTCGTGGTCAGCGACGGCGCCGTGGAGAAGCACATCCGGAGCATCTTCGCCAAGCTCGGCCTGTACGCCGAGGACGGCGACCAGCACCGCCGTGTCCTGGCCGTCCTCGCCTACCTGCGCTCCTGAGGCCCGTACGGCGGGGCCGGGTGCGGCGGAGCCCGGACGGGCGGGGCGGGGCCGAGACGGCGGGACGGGGCCGGGCGGGTGCCGCGCGGACGGCGCGGGGCGCGGAGCCGGCGCGTGCCAGACCCGCGAGGTCAGGGCCTGCGAGGCCACAGTCTGTGAGGTCATGGCCTGTGGGCGGCGGTGTCGGAGCGGCGGGCCAGGAGCAGCAGGGCGCCGGCGCCGGCGGTCAGGGCGAGTGAGACGACGGTCACGTCGGACCACCCCCCGACCTGCCACCGGTGCGCCGCCATCGCGCCGAACACGGAGCTGCCCAGGTAGTAGGCCAGCAGATACAGCCCGGACGCCTGCCCGACGCCGACGTCGACCCGGTGGGCCCGGTCCGACACCCAGCCGCTGACCAGCGAGTGCGTGCCCAGGAACGCGAAGGTGAGCACGCCGAGGCCGGTGACGATCAGCGGCAGTTGGGGCGCGGCGGCCAGCAGCACCCCGACGAGCAGGAGTGCGACGCCGATCAGCGCGCCGGAGCCGCGCCCGACCCGGGCGGCGGCGCGCCCGGCGACGAGCGGCGCGAAGACGCCCACCGGGTAGGCCAGGAACACCAGGGCGGCCGCGCCGCCCAGCAGGTAGGGGGCGGCCTCCAGGCGGAAGGCCATGGCGTTGTACAGGCCGACGAACGCTCCCATGGTGGCCGCTCCGACCAGGCAGAGCGCGACGAGGGCCGGATCCCGCAGGGTCAGCCGGGTGTTGCGCAGGATGCTGCCCGGCCGGGGGCTGGAGCGTGCGAACCGCCGGGACGGCGGCACCAGGATCCACAGGCCGGCCGCGCAGACCAGGGTGAGGCCGCCGGTGACCAGGGCGGCGCCCGGCCAGCCCCACAGCGCGTCGAGCGGCCCGGGGAGCAGCCGCCCGGCCGCCCCGCCCAGCGCCGTGCCCGTGATGTAGGCGGCGTTGGCGCGCAGGTGCGCCGAGGGGTGCACCTCCTCGCGCAGGTAGGCCAGGGCCACCGCCGGCAGGCCGGCCAGCGCGACGCCCTCGAGGCCCCTGACGGCCAGCAGACTGTGCCAGGTGGGCGCGGCGGCGGACGCGATCCCCAGCACCGCCGTACCGGCCAGGGAGATCCGCATGATCGCCACACGCCCGACCGCGTCCGAGATCGGCCCCACGAACACCAGCGCGACCGCCATGGTGACCGTGGACAGCGACAGCACCGCCGTCGACGCGGCGGCCGACACCTGGAAGTGCCTGGCGACGCCGGGGAGCAGCGGCTGGACGTAGTACAGCGCCATGAAGTTCGCGAGCCCGCCGAGCCCCAGCCCGTAGACGATCCGCCGGTAGGCGGGTTCACCGGGCCGGTGCCCGGCGTGGGGCCGGGCGGTTCCGGGGAGGGGAGCCGGGTGGGGAAGGGTCGAGGTCACCACTCGATGGTGCTCCACCGGCTGTGATGCTCAAAATGCAATACTTGACACTATTGATGCGTAAAACGCATCATCGCTGGATGGACCTGCAGACGCTGCGCTGGTTCCTCTCGCTGTGCGAGACGGAGAACATGCGGGACACGGCCGCGATCGAAGGCGTCAACCAGTCGACGCTGTCGCGCTCGCTCGCGCGGCTGGAGGCCGACCTCGGCGTGGAGCTGTTCCACCGGCACGGGCGCAGGCTCGCCGTCAACCGGTTCGGCGCCCTGTTCCGCGACCACGCGGGCCGGGCCGTCGGCGACCTGGAGGCGGCACGCCGCCGCGTCGACGCCCTGGCCAACCCCGACACCGGGCTGATCCGGCTGGGATTCCTGCACTCCGTGGGACGCTGGCTCGTCCCGGAGGTTCTACGCGACTACCGCAACGTCACCCCGGGCATCAGGTTCGAACTGCACCAGGGTTTCGCCCGGGAGCTGTTCACCTGGCTGCACCACGGGGACATCGACGCCGCCCTGGTCACCCCGCCGCCGGAGGGGACCGACGCGCGCTGGCACCGGCTGCGCGAACAGCAGCTGTGCATCGCGCTGGCCGCCGACCACCGGCTCGCCGGCACGCCCGGGCTCGCGCTCGGGGACGTGCGGGACGAGCCGTTCATCGCCTTCGCCCGCACCACGGACCTGCGCCGGGTCATCGACGGGCTCTGCCGCGAGGCCGGGTTCGAACCCGTCGTCGCCTTCGAGAGCGAGGAGATCGCCACCGTGCGGGGGCTCATCGGCGCCGGTCTCGGGGTGGGCATCCTGCCCCGCCCGGCCGTGCTGGAGCACGACGACCCCGTCTACCGCCCGCTCGACCCGGCCCAGCAGCGGCCGATCGGCCTGGCCTGGCATCCGAGGGCGGTCCCCACGGCGGCGACCGCGCGCTTCGTCGAGCACCTGAGCGCGGGCGGTCGCGTGCGGGCCGACCCCCCAGGGTGAGCCCCCGGGGATCACGCCCGGCACTCACACCCGGGACCCACGCTCGGGATTCACGCCTGACACTCACACCGGGGCGGCCCGCACCCTCCCACGGCCCGCCG
This sequence comes from Streptosporangium sp. NPDC048886, assembly GCF_055586905.1. NCBI lineage: Bacteria > Bacillati > Actinomycetota > Actinomycetes > Streptosporangiales > Streptosporangiaceae > Streptosporangium > Streptosporangium sp. NPDC048886. The sequence goes on along the minus strand of NZ_JBVJHH010000011.1, from coordinate 134,532 downwards.
GACCATGGGAGGGCGGCGCCATCACGCCGGGGCCGCTCAGTTCGACGGCTGCAGATATCCGTTGGCGACCAGCCACTCCACCGATACTTCCGCGGAGCTCTGGGGTGCCTCGGGAATGTGCTTGCTGACCAGGTGGTACTGCCGTCCCTCGCCTTCCTGCTGGAACGCCGCGGCGGCCGGACCGCCGTCCACTTTGAACTCCTTCACCACCTTGTAGGTGTGGTAGTTACATATGTATTTCGGAGCCGCCGGGAAGGTGTTGAGATTGTTCGGGGGCAGGGCGCGCCCGACGTAGGAGGCGCCGAGCGGGGAGACGAAGGAGCCCTTCTCGCCGCCGAAGCGGTCGAGGGCCGTGCCCACCGGCAGCGTCACGGTCCTGATCAGCGGCCTGCCGTTGGAGTAGCCGCCGGAGTGGGCGAAGCCGTAGTCCGGCGGGTAGCGCCACCCGCCGGCGGCCTCGTCCCAGTAGCGGTCGACGAACTCCTGCGGGGAGGTCCCGTTCAGCGGCCTGTAGTCACGCAGGATCCTGCCGAGCGGCCCGTCCTGCGGCAGGTACTTCGGGCCCAGGATCGGGTCGTCGTCCAGGTAGGGCGGCCCGCAGACCTGCCTGCCGGGCTTGTCGTCCCCCGTGGGGGCCGTCCGTCCGGTGGCCGACGCCCGGGTGGCGGGGGGCGCCGCTCCGCCGGCCGCCGGGGCGGCGGCGGCCGGCGGCTCGGGCGGGCCGGAGGCCGCGAACGCGCCGGTGCCGGCCTGGGCCGCGACGCCGGTGAGGGCAGCGGTGACGATGCCGACGGCGGCCAGTGGTGCGCGTCGTCGAAAATGCCGCACGGATCCTCCTGATGAACTCACGCGGAGCTGGATCGGATGTCTGGGGTCGAGCTGCGGACCGGCGTGGGCGGGGCCGGAGGCGGATGCCTCCTTCTCCGCCCGGGGCGTTCTCGTGCGGAGCCGGTCGATCCAGGGCGGAAGGCGGGAAAAGCGCCGCCCGCCCGGAAATGGAATTGCCGATCCAGGCGTACCCGGCCTTCTTTTCCGTGGCACCGGGGAAGAGTTAATCGAATGACAAAAACGGAACGACAAAAGGCTCGGAAGCGTGCATTGTTAATTGCGCTCAGAAATGTGGTCGACCGGTGTTCATTGTCGATATATGGCTTTTATTCGACGATTGGGTCCACCGGTCCGTCCGGGGTGGCGTGCCCGTCCGCTCGGGGTCGGCCCGTCCCGCCCAGGGGGCGTCGGGGGCTGAGGATGTCCGTCCAGGGGGGGTCCGGGGTCCGGGAGCGGGGCGCCCACCCGCCGAGGGGGTGGGCCCGGCCTGTGCGGAGGTGGCGGGGGTGATCCTTCGGTCCGCGCGGAGCGCGTTCCCGTCGGGGACGGCTTCCGGGTGCGGCCCGATCGGGACGTGTCCCGCCGCCACTCCCTTTTAACGTGCTGTTACTCGATCGTGACTTGACGTTGCCAGTTACGGGCGAGTTACATATCCCTAACCCCGTAAACGTTTTCAGTAAATCACCAAGATCGCGGTAAACGTTTACAGAAAGGTGTGGTCTCTGTGAGCGACGGGCCCACGATCACCACGATCGCGGAGCGGGCGGGTGTCTCGATCGCCTCGGTCTCCCGCGTGCTCAACGGGCTGCCGACCCGCGAGGACACCGTGCGCCGGGTGCTCAGCGCCGCCGACGAGCTGGGATACGTCCCCAACTCGGTGGCCCGGTCGCTGAAGTCGCGCCGGACCAACCAGGTGGCCTTCGCGATGGCCGACATCGGCAACCCGGTCTACCTGACGATGATCCGCGAGATCCAGCCGGTGCTGAAGGCGGCGGGATACCGCCTCGTGCTGCACTCCACGGACGCGGACGTGGCCGAGGAGATCGACGTGCTCCGCAGCCTCGGAGAGCGCTACGTGGACGGGCTCATCATGATCCCGCTGCGGGTGAGCGAGGCGCACCTGAAGGCCGTCGAGGCCGCCCGGGCCCCCGTCGTCATCATCGGCTCGGTGCCCGACAGCACGCGGGTGGACAACGTCCGCACCGACTCGCGCACCGGCGTGCGGCTGGCGCTGGACCACCTCCACTCCCTGGGACGCCGCCGCATCGGGTTCGTCAACGGCCCCCTGGACACCGTCCCCGGCTCGGCCCGCTCCACGGCCTACGCCGAGGGCCTCGCCGACCTCGGTCTGCCCTACGACGAGAACCTGGTGGAGATCGGGGACTTCTCCCGCTCCGAGGGGGCGCGGGCCGTGAGCCGGCTGCTGTCCAGGGTCCCCGGCCTGGACGCGATCATGTGCGCCAACGACCTGATCGCCCTCGGCGCCCTGGACGTCCTGCGCCGGGCGGGCCGGCGGGTGCCGCAGGACGTGGCGGTGGTCGGCATGGACGACATCGACCAGGCCGCCGTCGCCTGGCCCGCCCTGACCAGCATCTCCCTCGGCTCGGCCGAGCGCGGCCGGTTGGCGGCGGAGCTGCTCCTGGACCGGCTGGGCGACGGCGACCGGGACCCCCAGGTGATCACCGTGCCGCCCCGCCTGGTGGTCAGAGCATCGACCGTGGGAGAGGAGACGCCGTGACCCTCACCGCCGACCGGCCGGCCAGGACGGCGACGCCGAACCGGCCCCGCAGGGGCGGGCGGCAGGGGCGCGAGACGCTGCTGCTGATGCTGCCCGCCCTGGTGCCCGTGCTGGTCTTCAGCGTGGGGCCGCTGCTGTACGGGATCTTCCTGGCGTTCACCGACGCGCGCTCCGGGCGCAACGCGGTCACCTCGTTCGTCGGGCTGTCGAACTTCGGCGACCTGCTGGCCGACGGGGACTTCTGGGCCTCCTTCCGGATCGGGATGATCTGGGCCGTCTCGGTGACCGTGCTGCAGTTCCTGGCCTCGCTGGGACTGGCGCTGCTGCTCAACCAGGATCTGCGCTTCCGGGGGTTCGCCCGGGTGCTGGCGGTGGTGCCGTGGGCGATGCCACCGGTGGTCATCGGGCTGATGTGGCGGCTGGTCTACCATCCGGACGCCGGGATCCTCAACGGCATGCTGGGCACCGAGATCGACTGGCTCAACGACTTCTCCCTCGCGCTGCCCGCGGTGATCGTCGTCGGGATCTGGACCGGCATGCCGCAGACCACGGTGGTGCTGCTGGCCGGCCTGCAGAGCGTCCCCAAGGAGCTGTACGAGGCGGTCGAGGTGGACGGCGCGGGCGTCTGGCGCAAGTTCTGGAACATCACCCTGCCCCAGCTCCGCCCGGTCATCGTGGCCATCACCTCGCTGGACTTCGTCTGGAACATCAACCAGTTCGGGCTGGTCTACGTCCTGACCCAGGGCGGCCCCGGCGGGCAGACGCGCCTGCCCATGCTCTTCGCCTACGAGGAGGCCTTCCGCTACGGCTTCTTCGGCTACGCGGCCACCCTGGGCGTGGCGATCGTGATCGTCGTGCTCGCCGTGCTCGGCGTCTATCTCTGGCGGCAGATGCGGGAGGCGAGCTGACATGGGCAAGGCACTGCGTTATCTGGCCCTGGCCGGCTACGTCGTCTTCCTGGCGTTCCCGCTGCTCTGGCTGCTGTCCACGGCGCTGAAGACGCCGCAGGAGATGGCCAGCCTGCACCCGACGTGGATCCCGCGCGCGCCGACGCTGACCAACTTCGCCGACGCCTTCGGCGAGCAGGACCTGGTCGGCAGCGGGCTGCGCAGCCTCGTGGTGGCGGTGGCCACGGCGGTGCTCACCGTGGTCCTGGCGCTGCCGGCGGCCTACGCCCTCGCCCGCTACCGCTCGATGATCAACCGGATCGCGCTCGGCTGGGTGCTGGTCAGCCAGGTCTTCCCGTTCATCCTGATCATCATCCCGCTGTTCATGGTGCTGCGCAGGCTGGAGCTGTCGAACACGCTGCCCGGTCTGACCCTCGTGCACGTCACCTTCGTGCTGCCGTTCGCGCTGTGGATGCTCCAGGGATACGTGCGCGCCGTACCCCGCGAGCTGGAGGAGGCCGCGGCGGTGGACGGCGCCGGCCGGGTGCGCTCGCTGCTGAGCGTCGTCGCCCCGCTGCTCGCCCCGGGAGTGGTCGCGACGCTGCTGTTCGCGTTCATCTCCTCCTGGAACGAGTTCCTGTTCGCCCTGATCGTCCTGAAGGACCCGGACGTGGCGACCCTGCCGCTGACGCTGGTGAAGTTCACCGGCGCCGAGGGGGTCGTACGGCTCGGGCCGCTGGCGGCCGCCTCGCTCCTGGCGACGGTCCCGAGCCTCGTGTTCTTCGCAGTCATCCAGCGGCGGCTGAGGTCCGGCCTGATGGCCGGGGCCGTCAAGGGATAGCCCCACCCCCCGATAGGAGAAGTCATATGCGTAAGAAGGTCGCGCTGGCCGCAGGTCTCCTCGTGCTGGCCGCCGGATGCGCCTCGGAACCGCCCGCGGCCGCCCCCGACGGCCCGGTGAAGATCAAGTTCCAGAGCCTCGCCTGGCAGAAGGAGTCGATCGCGGCCAACAAGGAGCTGGTCGACGAGTGGAACAAGGCCAACCCCAAGATCCAGGTCGAATACGTCCAGGGGAGCTGGGACAACGTCAACGACCAGCTCGTCACCTCCTTCGAGGCGGGTGACCCGCCGGACGTCATCCACGACGACTCCCCGGCCCTGTCCGGCTTCGCCAGCCGCGGCTACCTGCTGGACCTCAAGGACAAGGTCCCGGCCGAGCTGAAGAGCGACATCCCCCAGGCCGCCTGGGACACCGTCACCTTCGCCGACGGCAAGGGCGGGCAGGGCGTGTACGGCGTGCCGTTCCTGCAGGAGTCGCAGGTCATCATCGGCAACAAGAAGCTGCTCGACAAGGCCGGCGTGCGGATCCCGACCCCGGACAGCCCGTGGACGTGGGACGAGTTCGCCGAGATCTCCAAGAAGCTCACCAAGGGCGACTCCTACGGCGTCGCCTGGCCGATGAAGTCGCCGGTCAACAAGGTGCTCAACCTGGGCCTCAACTTCGGGGGCACCTTCTTCCAGACCGACGGCGGCAAGACGACGGTCAAGGTCGAGGCGGGGGAGCGCGAGGTGCTCCAGCGCATCCACGACCAGCTCTACAAGGACAAGTCCGCCGACCCGGCCGCGCTCGGCATGGGCGCCGCCGACCCGCTGCCCGGCTTCTACGCCGGCAAGTACGCGATGCTGCCCGTCGGCGTCTACCTGCGCCAGCAGGTCGTGGAGCAGGCGCCGGACGGCTTCGAGTGGATCACCCTGCCGCCGCTGAAGGGCGCCACCGCCGAGCAGGGCGCGGTCTCGCAGACCCTGTCGGTCGCGGCCGACAGCAAGTATCCCGAGCAGTCGCTGAAGTTCATGTCCTTCTTCCTGAACGGCTCCAACCAGGTCAAGCTCGCCAAGGGCGACTGGCTGCTGCCGACCTCGGTCAAGGCCGCGGGCGACCCCGCCATGACGACCGAGGAGAACGGCTGGAACGTGGCGACCGCCTCGGTCAAGAACCTCGTGGTCGCGCCCTTCCTGAAGGTCAACGGCTTCGATGAGTGGAAGAGCAAGGTGGCCACGCCGACGCTGCAGCAGTTCTTCGCCAACAAGATCACCCTTGACGAGACGGCGAAGAAGCTGGTCGACGAGGGCAACAAGGTGCTGGAGCGGTACAACCAGTGACCGTGACGCATCGGGGGCGCGCCCGGGGGTGTCTGCTCGGCCTCGCGGCCGGCGACGCCCTCGGGCGCCCGGCGGAGAACCTCTCGCCCGAACAGATCGCCGCCCGCTGGGGCAGGCTGACGGAGATCGACGGCGGCGGCACCGACGACACCGAATACACCATCTTCGCGGCGTCCCTGCTCGTACGGCACGGGCACGCGCTGACCCCGCAGGACGTCGCCCGGGCCTACCGTCAGGAGATCCTCCCCCTGGCCGAGGGGCCGATGAAGGGCGCCGGCTTCTCCGAACTCGGCGCCGTCCAGGCGCTCAGGCAGGGCCTCGAACCGCCGCTGACCGGCCGGTGGCACCGGCACGGCTGGTCGGACGGCCTGGCCATGCGCGCGGCGCCGTACGGCGTCTTCGCCGCGGGAGACCCCGGCGAGGCCGCCCGCCTGGTGGAGGTCGACGGCAGCGTGAGCAACGCGGGCGAGGGCATCCTCGGCGGCCGCGCCGTCGCGGGCGCGGTGGCCGCCGCGATGACGGGCGCCTCCCCGGAGGAGGTGGTCGCGGCCGGGCTCGGCGTGATCCCCGACGACTCCTGGACCGCCCGCAACCTCAACCGCGCCCGGGACGTCGTCCGCCACGCCGGCTCCTCCGGGCCGGGTGAGGTCGCCGCGCGGTTGCACGGGGCGGTCGTGGTCCGGCACTACCCGTGGACGGACCTGGCCCCCGAGGCCGTCGCCCTCGCCTTCGCCGCCTACCTGCTGGGCGGGGGAGAGGTCGAGGAGTCCGTGGTGGTCGCGGCGAACCTGGGACGCGACGCCGACACCACCGCCGCCATCGCGGGCGCCCTCGCCGGGGCGGGGCGCGGCGAGGCGGCGGTGCCGGAGCGGTGGGCACGGCAGATCGGCCCGGTCGAGGGGCGCTGTCTGCCGGTGACCGCGGGACGGCACGTGCTCGAGGTGGCCGATCAGCTCGTGGAAGGGGCGTAGGCGATGATGTCGGGGGACAGGATCCTGGGGGCGTTCGCCGGGCTGGCGATCGGCGACGCGGCGGGCTGGCCGTCGTCGCGGCACCGGGCCGGGGTGCACGCGCCGTGGAGCAGGCGGCTCCACCGCGAGCTCGACGCCTTCGCCGAGGAGCACCGGGTGACCACGCTGCCGGTGCCGTTCGCGCTCAACCAGCCGGTCGCGCCGCTGGCCGTCGGACCGTCCGACGACGCCGAATGGCTCGCCTGGACCGTGCTCACCGTCGACCAGGAGCGCGCGGCGGCCTTCGCCGCCCTGACCGGCAGGGACGACATCAGGGCGCGGATCTCGGTGCGGACCGCGCTGGACAACCTCGCGCGCGGCCTCGGACCGCCGGCCAGCGGCCACGACAACCCGCACTTCTTCGACGACGCCGCGGTCGTGCGGGCGGTCGCCTTCGGCGCCGCGGGGCTGGACCCCACGGCCGACGCCCAGGTCACCAACGCCGGTGACGGCGTGCTCGGGGCGGTCGCGATGGCGCGGGCGATCGGTGTCCTGGTGGGCGGCGGGGCGATGGGCGAGGCCGTGGAGGCCGCGCTGGAGGCGCTCCCCGAGGACACCGTCATCGGCCGTGCGACCCGCGTCGCGCTCGCGGTCACGAGGGAGGCCGGCGACCCGTTCGAAGCGGTGCCCGCCCTGGACGCGGCGCTGTTCGACCACGTCTACAGCTACGGGGTCGCCGCCGCCGAGACGTTCCCGGTGGCGCTCGCGCTGGCCGAGGCCGCCGGCGGCTCGCCGCGCACCGCCGTGCCGGCCGCCGCCTGCCTGAGCGCCGCGGCGGACTCCGCGCCGGCCCTGACCGGCGCGCTGACCGGCGCCTTCACCGGCCACGACGCGCTGCCGCGCGGGTGGAGCACCGTTCTGACCGGCTGCTGCCTGCCGGAGCTGGCGGGCACTGATCTACTGGACATCGCGAGGGGATGGATTTCATGAGCGCAGCAGGTGAAGCGGCGGCCCGGCCGGCGGGCACGGGCGGGGACGCTCCGGTGAACGCGGGCAGGGGGACCCTGGAGGACAGGGCCGTCGGATGCGTGACGGGCGCCGCCGTCGGCGACGCCCTCGGCGGCGCCACCGAAGGCTGGACGCCCGAGCAGATCCACGGGCGTTACGGCGGGCACGTCGAGGGCGTGGTCCCGCCGTTCTTCGAGGACTGGCGCAACGCCCGGCCCATCGCCCCCTACCACAAGGGCGACGGCCACATCACCGACGACACTCTGATGACGCACGCGCTGATCAGGGTCTACGAGCGGGCCGGGGGTCACCTGGACGCCTACTCGGCGGCCGAGCACCTGGTCCCGGAGATGATGGGCGAGAAGCGCTGGATCCCGGAGCTGGAGGCCGAGGCGCTGCCGCTGCACCGGGTCTTCCTGGCGGAGAAGTGGCTGGTGCTGCGGCTGCACTACGGCCACGTCGACCCGCGTGAGGCCGGGACGGGCAACATCGTCAACTGCGGCGCGGCGATGTACATGGCGCCGGTCGGCGTGGTGAACGCCGCCGACCCCGACGCCGCCTACGCCGAGGCGATCGACCTGGCCGGCGCCCACCAGTCCAGCTACGGCCGCGAGGCGGCCGGGGTGCTCGCCGCCGCGGTGGCCGAGGCCATGCGCCCGGGCGCGACGGCCGACTCGGTGGTGGCCACCTGCCTCCGGCTCGCCAAGGACGGCACGGCGGCGGCCATCGACGCGGTCTGCTCGGTGGCCCGCGGCCTCGGCCACTGGGACGGCTCCTTCGAGCGGCTGCGCGCCGCCATGAAGCCCTACGACACCGTCGCCGACACCTACCGCGACCAGGGGCTCGGCGCCCGCCGTCCGAGCCGCCTGCACAGCATCGAGGAGCTCCCGCTCGCCCTGGCGTTCCTGCTGATCGCCAAGGGCGACTACCGCGACACCGTCCTCGGCGGCGTCAACTACGGCCGCGACGCCGACTCCATCGCCTCCATGGGCGGCGCCATCGCCGGCGCCCTCGGCGGGCGCGAGGCCGTGCCCGCCGACTGGGTCGACCAGATCTCCACCGCCAGCCGCACCGACCTCGTCACCCCCGGACTGGACCTGGCCCGCGTCGCGCGCCGCATCCACGTCGCCGACCTGGAGCGCCGCCGGGCCCACGAGTCCGCCTTCGCCGCGCTCCTCGGAGACGCCGGATGATCCGCCTGACCTGGGTGCAGCCGGAGGATCTGGTCGGCCACGAGCTGCGCCAGGCGGCCGAGGACAGCCGCGAGGTGACGGAGATCGCCGCGCGCTGGCACGCCGCGGGAGGACACGACGCCCCACCCCGGGCGGGGGCCTCGCCCGAGATCCCCCCGGCCCGGCTGCGTGGCCTGGCCGAGGAGCTGCTCGACGAGCTCGCCGCGCTCCCGTCCCCGCTCCCCGAACCCTCCACCCTGGCCGGGATCGTCGCGGCCTGCCCGCGCTGGCCGGTCGCCCGGCGGCCGGCGGGCGCCCCGTCCCCGCAGGCCACGGACCGGATGCTGGGGGCGTGGCTCGGCCGGGCGGCGGGATGCGTGCTGGGCAAGCCCGTGGAGAAGATCCCCCGGGAGGGGATCAGGGCCATCGCCGAGGCGACCGGTAACTGGCCGATCCGGGGATGGTTCACCGCGCGGGGCCTGCCCGCCGAGATCGGCGCGCGCTGGCCATGGAACCGGCGCAGCGCGGTCAACAGCCTCGCCGAGAACATCGACGGCGTCCCCGAGGACGACGACCTCAACTTCGCGCTGCTGGCCCTGGCCCTGCTCGAACGGCGTGGCCGCGCCTTCACCACCGACGACGTCGCGCAGCTCTGGCTGGAGGAGCTGCCCGGCGGCCGGGTGTTCACCGCCGAGCGCGCCGCCTACCGCAACCTGCTGGCGGGCCTGGAGCCGCCCTCCCCGGAGGGCGGGCCGGAGCCGGACGGGGCCGCCCCCGCCTCCACGGCGACCTTCCGCAACCCCTTCAGGGAGTGGATCGGGGCGCTGATCAGGGCCGACGTCTACGGCTGGGCCAACCCCGGCGACCCGGCGACGGCCGCTGAGTTCGCCTGGCGCGACGCCCGGCTCAGCCACACCGCCAACGGGATCTACGGTTCCATGTTCGTGGCCGCGATGTGCGCCACGGCGCTGGTGGCCTCCTCCGCCGAGGAGGTGGTCGCCGCGGGTCTCGCCGTGATCCCACCGCGGTCCCGGCTGGCCGCCGCCGTACGGCTGGCCGCCGAGGACGCGCGCGAGGAGGAGGACTTCGAGCGGGTCGTCGACCGCCTCCACGGGCGCCACGGGGCCCTGCACTGGGTCCACACGATCAACAACGCCGCGCTGATCACGGCCGCGCTGGTCCACGGCCGGGGCGACTTCACCGCCTCGATCGCCGGGGCCGTGGCGGGCGGCTGGGACACTGACTCGGCGGGGGCGACCGTGGGCTCCATCGCCGGCGCGCTGTGTGGCGCGTCCGCGATCCCGCCGCAGTGGTCGTTGCAGAACCGGCTGGCCAGCAGTATCACCGGCTTCGACGGCATCGGCCTGGACGAGCTGGCGGCCCGCACGCTGGCCCTGGCGACGGAGGAACCATGATCTCGGTATTCGGCAGTGTCAACATGGACCTGGTGGCCTACGTCGAGGCCGCCCCCGGCCTCGGCGAGACCGTGACCGGCCGCGCGTTCCGCACGGTCCCCGGCGGCAAGGGCGCCAACCAGGCCATCGCCGCCGCCCGCGCCGGAGCCGAGGTCGCCTTCCTCGGCGCCGTCGGCGACGACGCCTTCGGCCCCGAGATGCGCCGGACGCTGGCCGGGGCCGGAGTCGACGTCAGCGGTCTGCGCACCGTGCCCGGCCCCTCCGGCATCGCCCAGATCGTCGTCGACGACCAGGGCGGCAACTCCATCATCGTGGTCCCCGGCGCCAACGGCGCGGTGACCGCGCCATCCGAGGCCGAGCTGGAGGTCATCGCCCGCTCCGACGTCCTGCTCCTGCAGCTCGAACTCCCCATCGGGGCGGTCACCGCCGCGGCCCGCGCGGCGCGGGCCGCGGGGACCACGGTGATCCTCACCCCCGCCCCCGTCCAGCCGCTCCCCGACGAGCTGCTGGAGGCCGTGGACGTGCTCGTCGCCAACGAGCACGAGGCCGCGGCGATCACCGGGCGCGCCGACCACGAGGAGGCGGTGCGGGAGCTGCGGACCAAGGTCGACTGGGTGATCATCACCCTGGGGTCGCGCGGCGCGCTCAGCGCCGGACCCGGCACCGCCCCGGCCCTGCGCGTCCAGGCGCCCAAGGTGCGGGCGGTGGACACCACGGCGGCGGGCGACACGTTCGTGGGGGCGCTCGCCGTCGCCCACGTCGAGCGGCAGCCCCCCGACCGGGCGGTCCGGTTCGCCGGCGCCGCCGCGGCCCTGTCCGTTCAGCGGGAGGGGGCCAGCACGTCCATGCCCGCCCGCGCCGAGATCGACCGGAGTCTCGCCGGCTCCGGTGCCTGACAGCCGCCGTACGGCCCGCCCGCCCCGGTGCCGCCGGAGCGGGTGGGCGACCACGTCATGTCATGGGCGCAAGCGGTACGCCGGCACGGGGCCCGTGCCCCCCGGACACACTGTGAGGCTCCTGTGCACCCACCCCGCCCCCGAACGGTCGCCGACGATCGGCTCGCGCCGCATGGAGGAGATATGAAGGCCCTGGACGGTGTCCGCGTGCTGGATCTGGCGACCCTGTTCGCCGGTCCCATGGCGGCGATGCTGCTCGGCGACTACGGAGCCGAGGTGATCAAGGTCGAGCACCCGGCCAGGCCCGACCCCTCGCGCGGCCACGGCCCCGAGGGGCTGTGGTGGAAGATGCTCGGCCGCAACAAGCGCGCGATCACGCTCGACCTGTCCACGGCCGAGGGCCAGGACCTGCTGGTGGAGCTGGTGCGCGAGGCCGACGTGGTGATCGAGAACTTCCGGCCGGGGACGCTGGAGCGGTGGAACCTCTCCTACGAGCGGCTCAGCGCGGCCAACCCCGACCTGGTGCTGGCCAGGGTGACCGGGTTCGGGCAGTTCGGCCCCTACGCGAAGCGGCCCGGGTTCGGCACGCTCGCCGAGGCGATGAGCGGCTTCGCGGCGATGACCGGTGAGCCGGACGGCCCGCCGACGCTGCCGCCGTTCGGCCTGGCCGACGGCATCTGCGCCCTCGCCACCGCCTTCGCGGTGATGACCGCGCTGCGCTCGGGCCGGGGACAGGTGGTCGACCTGTCCATCATCGAGCCGATCCTGACCGTGCTCGGTGCCCAGCCCACCATCTACGACCAGCTCGGCACCGTCCCGCCGCGCACCGGCAACCGCTCGGTCAACAACGCCCCCCGCAACACCTACCGCTGCAAGGACGGCTCCTGGGTCGCGGTCTCCACCTCGGCCCAGAACATCGCCGAGCGGGTGATGCGTCTGGTCGGCCGCCCAGAGGTGATCGGCGAGCCGTGGTTCGCCACCGGATCGGGCCGGGTCGCGCACGCCGACGAGCTGGACGGCGCCGTGGCGGCCTGGGTGGCCGAGCACACCCGCGAGGAGGTCCTGGCCGCCTTCGAGCAGGCCCAGGCCGCCGTCGCCCCCATCTACGACGTGCGCGACATCATGGCCGACCCGCAGCTGGCGGCCCTGGACGCGATCACGACCGTCGAGGACCCCGAGCTCGGCCCGGTGCGGATGCAGAACGTCATGTTCCGGCTCACCGGCACCCCCGGTGAGATCCGCTGGACCGGCCGCCCGCACGGCGCGGACACCGGCGAGGTCCTCGGCGCCCTCGGTCTGACCGCCGAGGACCTCGCCGCCCTGCGGGAAAAGGGGGTCATCTAGCCGTCGATCAGCGACGTGCCGGACAGCGTGATCAGGAACGCGCCGGCTGCGAGCAGCGCCACCGGCCAGGACCGGCCGATGGCGGCCCAGATCGTGGCGGCCAGGAAGCAGACCAGGGCGAGCAGCACGAGAACGTTCACGGAATCCTCCACGTAGTGGGACCGGTCAGGCGATCACCGCCTGGGGGCAGGGACGCCTCTGCCCCACCGGCAACGGAGGTAACACGGTGATCACCGGTCCGGCGGGGCGGGACCGGCGGCGGCCGCCCCCGGAGCCCGGCGGCGATCTGCTCCCGGAGCTCGGCGGTGGTCTGCCTCCGCAAGCCCGGTGGTGGTCTGCCTCCGCAAGCCCGGTGGTGGTCTGCCTCCGCAAGCCCGGCGGCGGCCCGCCGCCGGGCCTTCCCGAGTGGCGGTCGGTGGCCTACGCCCCGTCCCAGAGCGCGGCGGCCGCCTCGGCGCAGGCCACGTCCTGGGTCACGGTGCCACCGCTGACCCCGACCGCGCCCACCACCCTGCGGCCCTCGCCGCGGTCCCAGAGCGGGATGCCGCCGCCGAAGCACACGTACCGGTCCCCGGCCAGGCCGTACAGGTCTCCGCCCGGCGCGACCAGGGGCGCGAGGTCGGCGGTGGGCATCCGGTGGGCCACCGCGGTGTAGGCCTTGCCGGGGGCCAGCACCGGGCCGGCGATCTCCGCGCCGTCCATCCGCTGGAAGGCGACCAGGTGGCCGCCCGCGTCGACCACCGCCACCGAGACGAGGGCCCCTTCACGCCCGGCCTGTTTCACCGAGGCCTCACACATGCGCAGCGCGAGTTCGAGGTTCAACCGGGCTCCTTTAAGCCTTTGGGGCCTTAGCAGTGGACAATTCGGTTTGTATCCGCCGCCGACCGGTGGTGCAAGATCTCATATGAGATCCGGGGTTCCGCCCACGCGAACGGAGAATCCATGCAGGTCCACGATCTGTCCGCCGGGGGCGACGTGCTGGCCCGCGTGCACGAGGCCGCCCGCGCGGCGGTGCGGATCCACGGGCTGCCGGACGCCGAGGTCACGCTGGTCAACGTGTCGGAGAACGCCACCTACCGGGTGGACGACCCGGCCACCGGGGTCCGGTCCATCCTGCGGGTGCACCGCCTCGGCTACCACGCCACCCCGGCGATCCTGTCGGAGCTCGCCTGGCTGGAGGCGCTCCGCGAGGAGGCCGGGATCCGGACGCCCCGGGTGCTGCCGGCGCCGGACGGGTCCCGGGTGCTGACCGTCCCGGGCCCGCAGCCCCGTGACTGCGTGATGTTCGAGTTCCTGCCCGGGACCGAGCCGCCGCAGGAGCGGCTGGTGCCCGGCTTCGAGCGGCTCGGCGCGATCACCGCCCGGATGCACCGGCACGCGCGGAGCTGGCCGCGCCCCGCGGGGTTCACCCGCTTCCACTGGGACTACGACGCCGCTCTCGGCGCCCGGTCGCGGTGGGGCCGCTGGCAGGACGGCGTGGGGATGGACCCGCAGGCGCGGGCCGTGCTGGAGCGGCTCGACGGGGAACTGCGCGCCCGGCTCCGCCGCTTCGGCCGCGGCGCCGGCCGCTACGGCCTCATCCACGCCGACCTGCGCCTGGCCAACCTGCTGGTGGTGGGCGACGGGCCGCCCAGCGTCATCGACTTCGACGACTGCGGCTTCGGCTGGTACCTCTACGACCTGGCCGCCGCGCTCAGCTTCATCGAGCACCACCCCCGGGTCCCCGAGATGGTCGACTCCTGGGTGCGGGGCTACCGCACGGTCCTCGACCTGCCGGCCGAGGACGAGACCGAGATCTGGACCTTCATCATGTTCCGCCGCCTGCTGCTGGTCGCCTGGATCGGCACGCACACCGGAGTCGACATCGCCGCCGAGCTCGGTGCCGGCTACACCGAGGGCACCTGCGAGCTGGCCGAGCGGTTCCTGTCGGGCGGCGGGAGCGGCGGGCGGCGCAGGCCGCCACTCCCGGCGTCATCCCCTTGAGTAACAGTTCTGTCACTCTCGGATATCATCGGCATCGCCGACAAGATCACCAGGAGCGCAGCCCTGCCCCGGGGGAGACATGCACAACAACAACCGCGCCAGCATCGTCCACCAGATCAGGTATGCCCTCGGCCACCCCGGCCGGATCTCGCCGCACCTGAGAAGACTGACCAGGAACACCTGGCTGCGCCTGCGCACCCGCGACCACATCGGCTACTACCGGGCCGTGATGAAATCCGACACCGCCCGCGGCTCGGAGTCGGCCGTGGGCAGCAAGTCGCACGAACGCTGGCTGGCCATGGGCCGGCTGCAGTTCGACTACCTCGTACGGCACGGCCTGCGGCCCGACCACCGCCTGCTGGAGATCGGCTGCGGCAACCTGCGGGCCGGACGCCTGTTCATCGACTATCTGGACACCGGCAACTACTACGGCGTCGACATCTCTCCCGACATCCTGATCGCCGCCCAGGACACGATCGTCGGCCATGGCCTGCGCGACAAGCTCCCGCATCTCATGCCGGTCGGCGACCTGCGCCTGGCCGCCCTGCCCGACAGGGCCTTCGACGTGGTCCACGCCCACAGCGTCTTCTCCCACTCTCCACGCCACGTGATCGAGGAGTGCTTCCGGCACGTCGGCCGGATCATGAAGCCGACCGGCTGGTTCGACTTCACCTTCGACCGCACGGAGGGCGAGGAGCACCAGGTCCTCGGCGAGGACTTCTACTACCGCACGGCGACACTGGTCGCGCTGGCCGGCGAGCACGGCCTCCAGGCGACCTTCATGGACGACTGGGAGAAGCTCCCCTCCAGGCAGTCCAAGATCCGTATCACGCTCGGGCCGTCCGGCGACGGGTGAGGCCGGGCGGTGGCTCAGAAGGCCGGATCGGTGTGCACTCGGCTGCCCTCGACGTAGGTGGCCAGCACCGACGTCTCGGCGAGCTCACCGGCCGGGATCGAGCAGGGGTCGCGGTCGGTGACCACCAGATCGGCGAGCTTGCCCTCCTCGATGGTGCCGGTCCGCGTGTCGAGGTGGTTCACCCACGCCGTGCCGATCGTGTAGGCGGCCAGCGCCGCCGTCAGGCCGAGCCGCTGCCGCGGCAGGAACGCCTCCCGGTCCCCGCCCGGAGCCGTGCGGTTGACCGCGACGTGGATGCCCCAGAACGGGTCGGGGCTGCTGACCGGCCAGTCGCTCCCCGCCGCGAGCCGGGCGCCGGTCCGGGCCAGGTCCCCGAAGGGATACTGCCAGCCGGCGCGTTCCGGACCGAGGAACGGGATGGTCAGCTCGTCCATCTGCGGCTCGTGCGCCGCCCACAGCGGCTGGACGTTGGCGGCGATCCCCAGGGCGGCGAACCGCGGCACGTCGGCGGGGTGCACGACCTGCAGGTGGGCGATGTGGTGGCGGTGGTCGTTCACGCCGTTGGCGGCGCGCGCGGCGGCGAACGCGTCGAGGGCCTCACGGGCCGCCCGGTCGCCGACGGCGTGCACGTGGACCTGGAAGCCTTCGGCGTCCAGGCGGGTGACGTGCGCGCGCAGCCTCTCCGGGTCGAGGAAGCTGAGCCCCTGGTTGCCGGTGCGGCATCCGCAGCCGTCCAGGTAGGGGGAGGTCATCGCGGCGGTGAAGTTCTCCGCCACGCCGTCCTGCATGATCTTGACGCTGGTGGCGCGGAACCGTCCCGCGCCGCCTCGGCGCGCGAGCAGTTCGGGGATCTGCTCCTCGCCTCTTTCGCGGTCCCACCAGAGCGCGCCGACCACCCGGGCGGTGAGCAGCCCGGACTCGGCCGCGGTCAGGTAGGCCCGCTGGACCTCGGGGCTGACCATCGCGTCCTGCCAGGCCGTCACGCCGACCGAGTGCATCCGCCGCTGGCCGGCCCGCAGCGCGCGGAGCATCATGTCGGCGGTCGGCTCGGGGAGGTGCCGGGAGACCAGGTCCGACGCGCCTTCGTGGAGCGTGCCCTGCGGGGTGCCGTCGGCCTCCCGCTCGATGCGCCCGTCGATCGGGTCCGGGGTGTCCGCGTCGATCCCGCACCGTTCCAGGGCCCTGGTGTTGACCCAGGCGCCGTGGCCGTCCTGGTTGATCAGATGGACGGGCCGGTCGGGGACCACCGCGTCCAGCAGGTGCCGGCTGGGCGTGCCGCCGGAGAACCATTCCATGGACCAGCCGCCTCCGGCGATCCATTCGGCCCCGGGATTGGCCGCGGCGTAGGTCCGGACGGCCGCGAGGGCCTCGCCGGCGTCACGGGCGTCGTGCAGGTCGCACTGGATCATGGTGGCGCCGGCGAGGACCGGATGCACGTGGGCGTCCTGGAAGCCGGGCAGCAGGGCCCGGCCGGCCAGGTCGACGACCTCGGTGGCCGCGCCGATCAGCGGTCGCACGTCCGCGTCCCGGCCGACGGCGACGATCAGGCCGGCACGGACGGCGACCGCCGTGGCGGCGGTCCGGGCGGGACCGAGCGTGTGCACCGGACCGTTGTGGAAGACGAGGTCGGCGGGGGCGGGCATACGGACTCTCCTCGACGTGAGACCAGGGGGATCGGAGTGCTTCGGGGGCGTGGAGAACAGGGGATCGGCGCGCTCCGGGGCATGGGCCGGGGGAGCGGAGCGCCAGAGGACCGGAGCGCGTGAGGGCGCCGGGCCGGGGGGTCAGAGCGTTTCGGGGCGCAGGGCCCAGGGACGGACGCGCTCGACGGCGGCGCCGACCCGGAAGACGGTCGCGTCGTCGTAGCTGCGGCCGACGATCTGCACCCCGGTCGGGACTCCGTTGGACGCCCGTCCGGACGGGACGTTGAGAACCGGGCAGCGGCTGGCGACATTGAAGACGGTCGTCAGCGAGTACTCCATGTAGTGGCCGAGCTCGACGCCGTTCACGACCAGCTTGGCATCGACGTAGTCCTCGCCCGCGCGTAGGGCGGGTGCCCCGGCGGTCGGGCAGATCAGCACGTCGTAGCGGTCCAGCAGCGCGCCGATGACCGCGTAGATCGTGGCCTCCAGCTCCAACCCGGCCAGGAAACCGTCCCGCTCGGCAGCCGCCCGGGACTCCGCGGCGAAGGTGAGGGCGTAGCGGGTCAGCCGGTCACCGTGCTCGGCCGCGGCGTTGGCGACCATGGGGCCGAAGATGGTGCCGAAGTGGATGAAGGCGGCGCGCATGACGTCGGCACGGCGCAGGCCGACCTCCACCTCCTCGACGATCGCCCCGGCCGCGGCCAGGGCGTCGGCGACGGCCCTGGTGTTGGCCGCGACATCGGGCTCGATCTCCCAGTCGCCCAGGTTGGGGGCATAGGCGACGCGGAGGCCGACGACGTCTCCGAGCCGGTCGGGAATGCGGACCGCCGGGCGGAGAGAGACCACGTCGCCGGGGTGCGGACCGACGATGACGTTCTGCAGCAGTGCGCAGTCGGCGACGGTGCGGGCCATCGGCCCGTCATGGCAGTAGTGGTCCAGGTTGAACGGGGGCATCGCAGGCACCCGGCCGTAGGGCGGTTTGTAGCCGACCGTTCCGGTGGCCGCGGCGGGCAGGCGGATGGAGCCGCCGATGTCGGAGCCGGTGGCGAGCGTGGCCGTACCGGAGGCGAGCGCCGCGCCCGAGCCGCCCGAGGAGCCGCCGGGTGAGTAGTCCAGGTTCCACGGGTTGCGGGTGAGCCCCCAGAGCCGGGAGTGGGTGAAGGCCGCGCAGCAGAACTCGGGCGTCGTGGTGCGGGCGTGGATGATCCCGCCGGCGGCCAGCACCCGTTCGATGACCGGGTGGGTCTCCTCGGCCACCTGGTCGGCGTAGGCGAGCGAGCCGTCCGTGGCCAGCCGCCCGGCGATCGGCTGCTCGTCCTTCGCGGCCACCGGGAGCCCTTCCAGCGGCCGTGGCGAGCCGCCGTCGCGGTAGGCGTGCTCGGCCTTCGCCGCCTGGGCGAGGGCATCCTCGAAGGTGCGTTCGGTCAATGCGTTGACCCGCTCTTCGACGGCTTCGGCCCGTTCGATGACGGCGGTCATCAGCTCGACGGGGGACAGCGCGCGGGACCGGAACAGCCGCAGGGCCTCGGTCGCGGGAAGGTAGGCGAGGTCGGTCACGGGAACTCCTTCAAGGTGGCCGCGAGGGCACGCCGGTCGGCCGCGATCTGGGCGGGGTCCCAGCCGTGTCGTGGCACCGAGTGCAGCAGCAGGCGGGTGTAGGGGTGTCGGGGGTCGGACAGCACCTGCCGGGTCGGGCCGGATTCGACCACGCGTCCCCGGTAGAGCACGAGGATGTCGTCGGCGACGTGCCGGACGAGCGCCAGGTTGTGGGTGACGAACAGGTATCCGACGCCGGTGTCCCGGCGGATCTCCGCCAGCAGGTCGAGGATCTGCGCCTGGATGGACACGTCGAGGGCGGCGGTCGCCTCGTCCAGGATCAGCACCTTCGGCTCGGTCGCCAGCGCGCGGGCGAGCGCGACCCGCTGGCGCTGGCCGCCGGACAGCCGCCTGGGGAGCGCGTCCGCCTCCCGCTCGCCGAGGCCCACCCGCGCCAGCAGTTCGTCGCGGCGGGAGCGTCGCTGCCGCGGGCTCAGCGCGAAGTGCAGGTTCAGCGGTTCCTCGACGCACCGGGCGACGGTGACGCGGGGGTCGAGCGAGAGGTAGGGGTCCTGGAAGACCATCTGGATCTCGCGGGCACGGGCCAGCCTGGTCGCCCTGCCGCGGGCGGTGTCCGAGCGGTCTCGTCCGCCGACGTGGATCCGGCCGGCGTCCGGCCGTTCCAGGCCGACGAGCATCCGTGCCGTCGTCGTCTTTCCCGATCCCGACTCGCCCACGACGGCCAGGGAGCCGCCCGGCCGGAGGGAGAAGGAGACGTCGTCGACGGCCACGTGGTCGCCGAACGACTTGCGCAGGCCCTCGACCCGCAGCGCGTACTCACTCATCGACCAGCTCCTCCACACGCAGGCAGGCGACGTGAGCACCGTCGACCTCCCGTTGGACCGGTTCGTGCTCGGCGCACCGGGGCCGTGCGTGGGCGCAGCGGGCCGCGAAGGCGCATCCGGCCGGAGCCTCGGCGAGCGACACCGGGCGTCCCGGGACGCCGCGCGGCGGCAGGTCGGAGTCCAGCCGCGGGGTCGAGGCCAGCAGCGCGGCGGTGTAGGGGTGGCGGGGCCGGGCGAAGAGCCCGTCGGCGGACTGGGCCTCCACGATCCGCCCCGCGTACATCACGTAGATGCGGTCACAGATCGCCGCGGCCAGCTCCAGGTCGTGGGTGACGAAGAGCATCCCCATGGCGCGCTCGGTCCGCAGGCCGGTGAGGATCGAGACGACCTCGGCCTGGGTGGTGACGTCCAGCGCGGTGGTGGGTTCGTCGGCCAGCAGCAGCCGGGGTTCTCCGGCGAGCGCACCGGCGATCATCACACGCTGCAGCATGCCGCCGGAGAACTCGTGCGGATACCTGCGCAGCGCGGCGCGGGGGTCACGGATCCCGACCGACTCCAGCAACTCCCCGGCCCGCCTGAGCGCGGCTTCCCGCGACACGCCGCCGGCCCGCATCCCTTCGGTGATGAAATCGCCGATCCTGCGCAGCGGGTTGATCGAGGCCCGGGGGTCCTGGAAGACCATGGAGATTCCGCGGCGGCGCAGCTCGCGGAGCCGGGCGGGAGACATCGTCAGGACGTCGTCGCCCTCCACCCGCAGGCTTCCGGTGGCCACCGCCCCTTCGGGGAGCAGTCCCAGCACCGACCGGCAGGTGACGGACTTGCCCGACCCGGACTCGCCGACCAGCCCGACGGTCTCGCCCCGTGCCACCTGGAGCGACACCCCGGCGAGGATGGGGCGCGCGGCCCTGCCGGACGGGAGCCGCACGTTCAGGTTCTCCATCTCCAGCAGCGGGGCGGCCATCATCGCTCCCGCCCGGCGACGCGGTCGGCGACGGCCTCGCCGACGATACTGAAGGCGACCACCGCGATCACGATGGTGACACCGGGGGCGAGAGCGGGCAGTGCCGCGCCCTGGAGCAGGGCGGCGGACCCGTCGTTGATCATCACGCCCCAGTCGGCGGTGGGCGGCTGGACACCGAAGCCGAGAAAGGACAGGGCCGCGAGGTCCATGAGCGCGTAACCGAAGTTGATCGCGGACTGGGCGAGGACCAGGGGGGCGATGTTGGGGACCAGATGCCTCAGGCAGATCACCCAGCCGGACCAGCCCTGCACCCGGTACGCCTGGATGTAGGGGCGGGCCTTCTCCCGGAGGGCCACGGCGCGTACCAGCCGGCCGACATAGGGGGTGTAGGCGACGCTCATCGCGACGATCGGGGCCGTCGATCCGGCGCCGAACATCGCCACCAGGATGATGGCCAGCAGCAGGGCGGGGAAGGAGAAGACGAATTCCATGGCGCGCGACAGCAGGGAGTCGACGACCCCGCCGTGCCAGGCGGCCGCCACCCCGACCAGCATGCCGAGGAAGGTGGACACGCTGACCACCGCCAGCGGTCCGAGCAGGCCGGTCCGGGCGCCGTAGATCAGCCGGGACAGGATGTCGCGGCCCGACTGGTCGGTGCCCAGCAGGTGGTCGGCGCCGGAGCCGCTCAGGGTGGCGGACAGATCGATGCCGTCGGGATCGTGCGGTGCGATCAGCGGGGCGGAGACCGCCGCGACGATCAGCACGGCCAGGACGGCGAGGGCGGCCGTGACGAGCTTGTCGCCTCCGGCGAGACGGGTCAGCGGCGCCAGGATCTTGCGCCGGTGGACGGGCAGGACGGTCACGACGCGTCTCCCTTCGCGTGGGACAGCCGGGGATCGATGAGGGGATGGATCACGTCGACGAGGAGGTTGGCGGAGACGAAGGCCAGCACCACCAGCAGGCTGACGGCCTGCACGACCGGGAAGTCCTTGACGGTGACGGAGCCGACGAGCAGCTGGCCGACCCCCGAGAGGCCGAAGGCGGTCTCCACGATCGAGGTGCTGACCAGCAGGCCCGCCACGACGGTCCCGGTCACGGTCGTGATCGGGCCGAGGGCGTTGCGGAGCACGTGCCGGCGCAACACCTCCGTGCCGGCGATGCCACGCGAGCGGGCCACCTCGACGTGCTCACGCGCCAACTCCTCCAGCATCGCCGCCCGGGTCACCCGGGCCAGCAGGCCGACGAAGGTCAGGGCGAGCGCCACCGCCGGGAGCGTCAGGTGGGTGATCCGGTCGCCGAAGCCGGTGCCGTTGCCGAAGGCCGGGAACCAGCCCAGCTGGAGGGAGAACAGCGAGATCAGCCCGATCGCGGCGACGAACGCCGGGGTGGCCGTGGCGACGCCCGTGCCGACGAGGACCAGCCGGTCGACGACGCCCGGCCGCAGCGCGGCCAGCGCCCCGAGCGCCAGCCCGCCGACCAGGATGAGCAGGCCGGCGTAGCCGACGAGCCAGAGCGTGGTCGGCAGCCGGGCGGCGATCAGGCCGGCCACGTCCTGCCGGAACTGCACCGACCGGCCGAAGTCGCCGGTGACCACGCCGCCGATCCATTTGACGTACTGGACCAGGAACGGGTCGTTCAGGTGGTACTGCGCCTTGATGGCCGCGATCGCCGCCGGTGACGCCGAGCGGCCTCCCAGGAGGAAGGCCGCGGGGTCGCCGGGGGCGAGGTGGACCGAGCCGAAGACCGCGAACGAGGTGGCGACCAGCATCGCGACGATTCCGGCGATCCGGCGGAGGAGGAAGTGCGCCATGGCCGGGCTCAGCCGGCCGAACCCAACCGGGCGGCCCAGGGATATTGGAGCTGGGCGATGCTGGTCGGTGCGCCCGTGAGCCGGTTGTTGAGGAACATGGTGTGCGGCACCTCGTACAGCGGGATCCAGACCAGGTCACGGACCGCGATCTCCTGCAGCTCGGCGACCGTCGCGGCGCGGGCGGCGGGGTCGCTCTGGCCGCTCGCCCGGTCGAGCAGGGCGTCGTAGTCCGGGTTGGAGTAGCCGCCGTAGTTGGCGAAGTTGCCCGTCTGCAGGTTCCCGTAGAACTCCAGCGGGTCGGGGGTGGAGTCGTACCAGCTGGTCATCATCAGGTCGAGTCCCTCACGGGCCTTGGGGTCGGAGAACAGCGCCGTGTAGGCGTCCGGGGCGACCGCCCTCAGCTCGACCTCCAGGCCGATGGCGCGCCCCGCCGCCTGCGCCGCGTTGGCGATGACGCCGATCTCCGGGGAGAGCGTGCTGGTCGCCATCACGATCTTCTTTCCGGTGGCGCCGGCCTCCTGGATCAGCTTCTTCGCCCCGGCGAGATCCTGGGTGAGGGCCGCGAGCTTGGCGTAGTAGCCCTCGGCCGCCTTCACGGCGATTCCCCAGGCGCCGATCGCGGCGGGCGCCTTCGCCGGTGTGCCGACCCCGCCCGCGGCGGCCTTGATGATGCCCGTGCGATCGAGCGCCATGGACAGCGCCCTGCGGACGCGGACGTCACCGAGCGTGCCCTTGAGGTCGGTGGGGATCAGGCTCACGGCCGTGGTGCTGGGCCCGAAGTAGAGCTTTCCGTTGGTGGCGGCGCGCAGTCTGGCGAGACCGCTGGGCGGCAGCAGGTAGCCGCCGTCGACCTCGCCGGCGAGCATCGTGTTGATGCGGGCGGAGGGGTCCTGGATGAACACGTTCTTGACCGTGCTCACCTTGGGGGCGAGGGCCGGGTCCCAGTAGCCGTCGAACTTCTTGAGAGTGATCGACTGACCCTTCTGCCACGTGTCGAGGGCGAACGGGCCGGTGCAGTTGACGCCGACGTCCGGGGTGCCGTAGCCCTGTCCGGCCTTGGCCAGGAACGCGGCGCTCTCGACGGTCCCGGCGGAGGTGCCCATCTCCTCGTTGAAGAGCTGGTCGGGTCTCTTCAGACGGACCGTGACCTCCATCGGACCGGTCTTCTCGACCGACTCGACGTTGCGGAAAGCCGAGATCCAGTAGGAGCCGGTCTTGGGGTCCAGGTGGCGGCGCAGGCTGGCGACGACGTCCTCGGCGGTGAGCGTGGAGCCGTCGTGGAAGCGCACGCCCGGGCGGATCGTGTAGACCCAGCGCCTGGGGTCGGGGGAGGCCACGGAACTGGCCAGGCCCGGCTGCAGCTTCAGATCGGGCGTGATCCGCATGAGCTGCTCGCACACGTTGGCGAGCACGGTGTTGGGCGGGTAGTCGAAGGCGTAGGCGTAGTCCAGGGACTGCGGCTCGGCGTAGAGCGACCAGGTGACCGAGTCCACCGGGCCCTTGGCCGGCGGGGTGTCCTTGGTGATCTCGAAAGCGGCGGAGCCTCCACCGAGGCCGGCGCCTGGAGCGCCGCCGCACGCGGCGGTCGCGAGCGCGAGCAGCGCGGTCACGGCGGCGAAACGGGAGGTGCGCATCAGACCACCTCTTTCTGAACGGGCCGCGACGTTTTGCGCCGTGCGGCTGAGGTGCCAGCGAGTATTGGTGAAGGAACGTTCCTGCACAAGGGGTGGAAGGAACGATTCTGCAACGGTGGCAGGGGTAGCCGGCGGCGGCGGCCGGGTGGCAGGATCACGCCCATGAGCCAGCCAGACCGCAGCTCCGCCGCACGGGTCCGCCTGGTGGACGTGGCCCGTGCCGCGGGGGTCTCCAAGACGACCGTGTCGGACGCGCTGAACGGAGCCGGGCGCCTGCCCGCGGCCACCCGCGAGCACGTACGGCAGGTGGCGCGCCGTCTCGGCTACCGCCCGAACGCCACGGCGCGGTTGCTGCGCGCCGGGCACACCCGGCTGATCGGCTTCGCGGCGCGGGAGTACGTCGAGACGCCGTGGGTCTACGCCGAGCTGGCCTACTTCGGGCAGCTCGTCACCGCCGCGACCCGGGCGGCCCTGACCCACGGATACGGGGTCGTCCTGCTGCCCACCTCCGGGCCGGACGACTGCTGGCTGGACATGCCGCTGGACGGCGTGTTCGTCGTCGACCCGGTCGCGGGGGACCCGATGGTCGGGGACTTCCTCGCGGCGGGCATCCCGGTGGTCTCCGACCGGCGGGCCCTGGCGGAGGCGGCGGGCGGGGCGGGGACGGTCGGCCGCTGGATCGACTTCGACCACGGGGGCGCCGTGCGCCGGGTCCTGGATCACCTGGAGGCGGCCGGCGCCGAGCGGATCGCGGTCGTCGCGGGCGCGACCACGGCCTGCTTCCACCAGGAGTCGGCCGCCGCCTACCGGGACTGGTGCGCCGAGCGGGGCCGTGAACCCTCCATCGTCTGCCTCCCCGGCCCCGGCCTGCAGCCGACGCTCGAGGCCGTCGAGGAACTACTCGACGGCCCGGCCCCGCCGGACGCGCTCTTCACCCTGGTCGAGGTCAACCCGCCGCTCCTGCTGGAGGCGGTCCGCAGGTGCGGCCGGTCCGTCCCCGACGACCTGCTGCTCGTCTGCACCACCGAGGATCCGACGGCCCTCCACACGGATCCGCCGATCAGCACGCTCAGCTTCCTGCCCGGCGAGACGGCCGAGGCGGCGGTGGAACTGCTCGTGGACAGCGTCGAAGGCCGCGCGGGAGAGCCCGGCCGTCTCTTCTCGGCCGAACTCCGGATCCGCGCGTCCTCGGCCTTCCCGGCCACCGTGTAGGCCCGGCGCGAGCCCCGTGCCTCATCTCACCTCGTAGGCGTCGTAGAGCACGGCGTCGGGGGTGCGCGTGCCGGACGCGACGGCCAGCGAGCGGTTGAGCCAGCGATATGCGGGCGCTCCGGTCTCGAAACGGCAGAACAGCCGGAAGTAGTACTCGGCGGGGTTCACCTCCTCGCCCCCGGCGAGCCGCGCCATCACCTCGGGCGGGCCGTGCCGGACGCCGGTGGTCTGCAGGTAGATCAGGGCGCCGTCATGTGTACGCAGCGTGTAGCGGGTGTCGATGCTCGCGCTCGCGTCCGGGTGCACGACCTGCCAGTCGGCTCCGCCCGGCAGTATCTCACCGGACAGCCGTGTGCCCTCGAAGGAGCCGCCGGCGATGTTGATGATCCGGCGGCGGCCCCAGGGGGAGTCGCCCAGTTCCAGGACCGGGTCGAGCTCCACCCGGAAGGCGGCCAGCGGGGTCAGCTCGGGTCTCATGCCGGCGCCACGCCGTGGGAGGGACGCTCGTTGAGCAGCCGGGGATCGAAGCCGGCGGTGCGCTTGTAGGCGGCCGCGATGCCCTCGCGTTCGGCCGCCGGGATCACGTCCTCGATGTCGGCGAACCCGCCGGGTGCGCGCTCGTGGGCGATTCTCATCACCACCTCCGGCCCCATGCCCCGGTTGGCCAGGCACAGCGCGGTCGTCACGGGCCGCCGCCGCTCCTCGTAGGCGCACAGAGCCTGCTCGGGGGAGCGGCCGACGGCGAGTTCGTAGGCGAGCACGCGAGCGTCGAGCACCGCCTGGGAGGCGCCGTTGGAGCCGATGGGGTACATCGCGTGGGCGGCGTCGCCGAGCAGGGTCACCCGGCCGTGCGACCAGCGGGGGAGCGGGTCCCGGTCGACCATCGGGTACTCGTAGACGGCCTCGGCCGCCGAGATCAGTCCCGGCACGTCCAGCCAGTCGAACCGCCAGTCGCCGAAGTGGCGCAGGACCTCGGCGGGCTCCACGGGCCGGTTCCAGTCGCCGCGCGCGACGGCCTCGTCCATGGGGCGCTCGGCGATCCAGTTGACCAGGCCCGGGGTCGCCTCCTGGATCGGATAGGCGACGAACTTCGCGGTGCCGTCCCCGGCCATGATCATGGAGCGGCCGGAGAGGAACGGCCGCGCGCGGGACACCCCGCGCCACAGGACCAGGCCGTTCCACGGCGGTGGCCCCTCGTCGGGGTAGAGCAGGGCTCGGAGCGCCGAATGGATCCCGTCGGCGCCGATGAGCACCTCACCGGTCAGCTCGGTCTCCCCGCCGGCGGTCGCGAACCGGGCCGACACCGTGCCGCCCTCCTGGTGGAAGCCGGTGAGCGTGTGACCCGGCCGCACCGCGGCCTCGCCCAGCCTCCTGCGCACCTCCGCCAGCAGCAGCATCTGCAGCCGGCCCCGGTGCACCGAGAACTGCGGCCAGCGGTATCCGGCGCGCAGGCCGCGGGGCTCGGACCAGATCGGCGAACCGTAGCGGTTGTAGTAGGCGAGCTCTCCGGTGGCCACGCCGATCCCGGAGAGCTGGTCGGACAGGCCCAGCTCGGCCAGTTCGCGGACCGCGTGCGGGAGCAGGTTGATGCCCACGCCCAGCGGGCGCAGCTCCGCGGCGGCCTCGGCGATCACCACCTCGGTCATACCCGCCGCGTGCAGGCTCAGGGCCGTGGCCAGCCCGCCGATGCCGGCACCCACGATGACCACTGACATCCGTACTCTCCCGAGTAAATGTTTTGGCCTTAACTATTTCGTCCTTCATCATCTAGAGTCAGTGGCGCCGGCGCAAGACCCTGAGAAGATCGGACGCATGAACGAATCGGCCGAGAGCTGGTACGAGGCGCACGCGAGAGACCGGGTGGCGGACATGCGGGCGCCGGCGGACTCCCGCGCCTTCACGCTCTCCTACAACGTGCTGCAGCTCTCCCAGATGCTGGTCAACGATCTGGAGTCCCGGGTGCACCGGCCGCGCGGGCTCACGTTGCCGGGCTTCCGGCTGATGTTCAAACTGTGGCTGCTGGGGCCCACCCAGTCGGCCCGGCTCGCCGAGATGTCGGTGCTGACCCGCTCGGCGGTGTCGAACCTGGTCAACACGCTGGAGCGGGAGGGCCTGGTGGAGCGCAGCCGGACCGTCGCCGATCGAAGGCTGGTCTACGTCGATCTCACGGAGAAGGGGCGGGCGATGGTGACCGAGGCCTTCGAGCTCCAGACCCGGCGTGAGCGGGCCTGGTTCACCGCGCTCGACGAGACCGAACAGGCGGGGTTCGTCGCGATGATGCGGAAGCTGATCGAGTCCCGGCCGCAGGATTGACGGCGGCCCGGCCCGCGGTGCCGCACGGTCCGCGGGATCGGGGCCGGCCCCGGCCGCCGGCGCCGGAGCCCGCGGTCACGGCCCCGGCCGTCAGCCCGCCGGCCCCGCCGTCATGGCCCTCGCGGGCTCCGGGGCCGGCTGGAACGACCCCGGAGCCCGCGGTCACGGCCCCGGCCGTCAGCCCGCCAGCTCCCGCCGGATGTCGTCGTCGTCCGGTGCCAGCTCCAGCGCGCGGGTGAGGTCGGCCACCGCCGCCTCCTCCCGTCCCGCGGCGCGCAGCGCCATCGCCCGGTTGAACAGCAGCGCGGGGTCCGCGCCGGGTTCCAGGGCGCGGGTGAAGTCGGCGACCGCGCCCTCCGGGTCGCCGGTCTCGAAGGCCAGCATCCCCCGGCTGGCCCAGGCGGCCGCGAGCGAGGGGGCGCCCTCCAGCGCCCGGTCGAACGCGGCCCGGGCCTCCTTGTGGTGACCCTCGGCCATCTCGACCTGGCCCAGCGCGCACAGCAGATACGGGTTGGCCGGATCCAGCGCGAGCCCGGCCTCCGCATCGGCCCTGGCCCTGCCGTGGTCGCCGAGCGCGGCCAGCAGCCCGGCCCGGTTGGCCAGCCCGTCCACGAACTCCGGGTCCAGCTCCAGGGCGTGGTCCAGGTCGACGAGCGCCCCCTGGTGGTCGCCGGCGGAGAAGCGGATCTCGGCCCGGTTGTAGTACGGCTCGGGGAAGGGCGGGCCGGCCCGCATCGCCGTCTCGTAGTCGGCGATCGCCGCCTCCCGCCTGCCCAGCCGGTGCAGCAGGTTGCCCCGGTCGATGTAGTAGTCGGGGTAGCCGGGGTCGGCCGCTATCACCGCGTCCAGGTCCTCCAGGGCGTCCTCGGGGCGGCCCAGCATGACGGCGAGCTGCGCCCGGTTGGCCAGCAGCACCAGCCGGTGGATCGGGTGCTCGCCCGGCAGCAGGTCGCGCTCGGCCAGCTCCACCGCCTCCTGGACGAACTCCAGCGCCCTGGCGGGGGCGCCCCGCCGTACCTCCACCAGCGCCCGGCCGTTGAGGTCGAAACCCAGTTTGAAGGCGCGCTCACGCGGGTCGGGCAGCAGCGTGGAGATGGCGATCGCCTGGTTCACCCAGGCCAGTGCGGCGTCCAGATCGCGCCGGGCCGGGTCGTGGTGGCGGACCTTGAGCATCCCGGTGGAGTAGGCGGCGGACGCGTGCGTGAGGGGGGAGACGCTTTCACGCCTGGCCAGGTCGAACAGCGCCTCGGCCTCGTCCTCGCGGTTCAGCGAGCCGAGCGCGGTCGCGGTGCTGTGCAGGAAGCGCCACCAGGTCTCCGGCTCGGCAGCCGGGTCGGTCAGCGCCAGCGCGCGCTGCCCCAGCTCCACCACCGCGTCGTGGCAGCCCGCGTCCAGGCACCACTCGACGGCGAACCGGAGGGCCTCGACCGCCCTGTGCGGATCGGTGCCGTGCTCGAGGTGGTAGGGGATCGCTCCGAGCCGCGCGCCGACCGTCCCCTCCCGCTCCAGCTCCTCGGCCCGCGCGTCGTGCTCCTCCGGAGTGAGGGGCTCATCCGGTACGGCCTGCTCGCCGACCACGACGGTCAGCAGCCGCGGGGCGATCCGCCGCCGCAGCACCGCCAGCAGCTCGCGGTCGGTGGGGTCGGCCCGGTGGGCGTTCTCCACCACGAGCGTCCGCGGCCCGACCTCCGCCAGGTGTTCGCCGACGAACTCGGCCAGCCCGTTGGACAGGCGGAGCGTGCGGCGGGGCGCGTGGACCAGGATCCGTTCCGCCCGGGGCAGCCGGTCGGCCACCGACCGGCGCCTGGCGGGGACCAGCCCGTGCAGGTCGGGAGCCATGGCGCGCAGTTCTATGTCGTAGCGGGCGACCAGATCCGGCCGGGCCGCCGAGGCCAGCGCCGAGGCGATCGCGCCCCCGGCGGTGTAGGGGCCCCGCAGGCGCCGGTCGGCGTCCACGGGAGGCAGGAGCAGAGGAGGGAGGGGCGGGTTTTCTGATGGGAGCGGTCCCCGGCTCACCAGTCTCCTTTATCTATGTCGTTCTGGAGGCCGGCGCCCATCGCTGAGCGCCGGTTCTGTGTTTTTCGGTCTCAGCCGACGTGCTTGGGGCTGGCGGCCCCGCGGAGCGTGACGGTGCCAGGTTTGTGAACAATGACGCGCTTCATTGCGATGCCTCTCTCGGAATAACAACAAACGGCAAGTATTCGCATTAATCACCCATATTGACAAGATCTTCTTCTTACAGTGGCCTCATCCGGACAGGTCGCCGGGCGGTCCGGTGCCACTCGTCCCGGTCGCGGGCCGGTCAGGGGCGCGGCTGCTGCTGGGTGATGCAGTGGATCCCGCCGCCGAGGGCGAAGATGGCGCGGGCGTCCACCGTCTCGACGGCCCGCTCGGGGAAGAGCCTGGCGAAGAT
Organism: Streptosporangium sp. NPDC048886; assembly: GCF_055586905.1. Taxonomy (NCBI): domain Bacteria; kingdom Bacillati; phylum Actinomycetota; class Actinomycetes; order Streptosporangiales; family Streptosporangiaceae; genus Streptosporangium; species Streptosporangium sp. NPDC048886. The sequence continues at coordinate 104,928 of NZ_JBVJHH010000011.1, read as the reverse complement.
CTCGGCCGCCGCCGCGTCGCGCGGGTCGTCGAAGGAGCAGAGCAGGGCCAGGCCGTTGGCCAGGTAGTGGTTGATGTAGGAGTAGTCGACCAGTTCCCCGTCCGCCTCGCGGGTCTCCGGGGCGACCAGCTCGACGACCTCCAGCCGGCGTCCCCGGGCGTCGGTCGAGGAGCGCAGGATCGCCAGGTTCTCCCGGGTGACCTCGTGGTCCGGGTGGTCCGGGTCGGGCTGGACGTGGCAGAGCACCAGGCCGGGACGGGCGAAGGAGGCGAGCAGGTCCACGTGGCCGCTGGTGCCGTACCGGCCGTAGTCGGCGGTGAGGCCGCGCGGCAGCCAGATCACCTTCTCCACGCCGATCCGGGCGCGGAGCTCGGCCTCGACCCGCTCCCTGGTCCAGCCGGGGTTGCGCTTGTCGCCCAGCTGCACGGTCTCGGTGACGATGACCGTGCCCTCGCCGTCCACGTGGATGCCGCCGCCCTCGTTGACCATCTCCGAACGGAACCTGGCGGCCCCCGCCCGCTCCAGGACGGCCGCGGCGACCAGGTCGTCCTTGGCGTGGACGTTCCAGCCCCACCCGTTGAAGGTCCAGTCCACCCCCGCCAGGCCGCCCCTGCCGTCCACCAGGAAGGTCGGGCCGTTGTCGCGCATCCAGCAGTCGTCCAGCGGCTGCTCCACCACCTCGACGCCGGGGGCCAGCCAGCGGGCCGCCGACCCGCGCTCGCTCGGGTCGACCACCATGGTGACCGGTTCGTAGCGGGCGATGGTGTTGGCCACGGCCGACCACGCGCGGTAGGAGGGCTCGGGGTCGGCCAGCGCGTAGCCGGAGACCGGCCAGGACATCCAGGTGCGGGTGTGCGGGTGCCACTCCGGCGGCATGAAGAACACGGCGGGCTCCTTTTCGGGATCAGCGACAAAAGGGGTCAGGGACAAGACAAAAGGGGTCAGGGACAAGAGGTGAAGGGGCTGGACGGGGCGCCGGAGAGGCGGGAACGGCCCTGTCCCGGGGGAGACGCCGCGGGGGCGCGCGCGGGACGGGGCGTCGCAGGAAGCAGACGGGGCGTCACAGGAAGTAGAGGCGGCTGAGCGAGACCGAGTCGGCGGGGGCCGAGCGGACCGGGTCGCCGTCGAGGGTGACCTGACCGAGCGCGTCCACCTGGACGGACCCGAGCCGGGAGTTGCGGACCAGGTCTCCGGGCCCGATGCCGCGGGTGCCGCGCACGCCGACCCGGCGGCGCCGGGTCGTCATGTGGTCGCCCGCCGCGCCGGCGGCCGCCCCGCTGACGAAGGCCACCGACAGGTCCGCGGCGGTCGCGCCGTAGGCGCCGAACTGCGGCCCCAGCACCAGCGGCTCGCAGGTGTCGGTGGAGGCGTTCGGGTCCCCGGTCACGCCGTAGGCGGGGAAGCCGGCCTTCAGCACGAGCTGGGGCTTGGCGCCGAAGTGGTCGGGCCGCCACAGCACGATGTCGGCCAGTTTGCCCGGCTCCAGCGAGCCGACCTCGTGGGCCAGGCCGTGCGCGATGGCCGGGTTGATCGTCAGCTTGGCCAGGTAGCGCAGCACCCGCTCGTTGTCGTTGCGCTCCGGCGCGCCCAGCTCGCCCTTCATCTTCCCGGCCATGGCGAACGTCCGGCGGACCGTCTCGCCCGCCCGGCCCATGCCCTGCGCGTCGGAGGAGGTGATGCCGATGACCCCGAGGTCGTGCAGCACGTCCTCGGCGCCCATGGTGCCCGCCCGGATCCGGTCCCTGGCCAGCGCGGCGTCCCCCGGCAGCTCGGGCCGGAGCCCGTGCACCGAGACGATCATCCCGTGGTGCTCGGCGACGGCGTCCCGGCCGAAGGGCAGCGTCGGGTTGGTGGAGGAGCCGATGACGTTGGCCACCCCCGCCAGTTTGAGCACGTTGGGCACGTGGCCGCCGCCGCAGCCCTCGATGTGGAAGGCGTGGATCGTCCGGCCGGACAGGACCGCCAGGGTGTCCTCCACCGACAGGCACTCGTTGAGACCGTCGGTGTGCAGGGCCACCTGCACGTCGTGCTCCTCGGCGACCCGCAGCGCGGTGTCCAGCGCGCGGGTGTGCGCCCCCATGTCCTCGTGCACCTTGAAGCCGCTCGCGCCGCCCTCGACCAGCGCCTCGACCAGCGGGGCCTCGTGCGACGACGAGCCGCGCGCCAGGAAGCCGATGTTCACCGGCCAGGCGTCGAAGGCGTTGAAGGCGTGCCGCAGCGCCCACGGCGAGTTCACCCCCACGCCCCAGACCGGCCCGAACTCCTGGCCGATGATCGTGGTGACGCCGGAGGCCAGGGAGGCCTCCATGATGCGCGGGCTGAGCAGGTGCACGTGGGTGTCGATCGCCCCGGCGGTGGCGATCAGCCCCTCGCCGGAGACGATCGTGGTCCCGGTGCCGACCACCACGTCCACCCCGTCCAGGGTGTCGGGGTTGCCGGCCCGGCCGACGGCGTGGATCCGCCCCTCGCGCACGCCGATCGAGGCGGTCCGCACACCCAGGAACGGGTCGAGGATCAGCACGTTGCTGATCACCAGGTCGCAGGTCTCCCTGATGGAGGCGGCCTTCAGGTGCAGGCCGTCGCGGGCGGTCTTGCCGAACCCGGCGAGGAACTCCTCCCCGGCCTTCTGGGAGTCGTGCTCGACCTCGACCACCAGGCCGGAGTCGCCGAGCCTGACCCGGTCGCCCTTGCGCGGGCCGTACGCGCTCATCGCCCGTCCCCTTCCGCCGTCGCCTGCTCCGCCGGCCCGCTGCCCAGATAGCCGCAGGCCCGCGCCTTCTCCATGGCCCGCTCGAACGCGCCCGGCGCGTCCAGCGGCCCGTCCACCAGCCCGGCGAAGCCGACCGCCACCCGCGCGCCGCCGATCGGGACCAGCCTGACGGTACGGCCGCGGCCCGGGTCGAACCGGACGGTGGAGCCCGCGGGGACGGCCAGCCGGCGCCCGTAGGCGGCCCCCCGGTCGAACCGGAGCCGGGGGTTGACCTCGAAGAAGTGGAAGTGCGAGGTGACGCTGATCGGCACGGTCGCGGTGTTGAGCACCTCGACCTCGATGGCCTCCGCCCCGGGGTCCTCCCCGGCGGGAAGGACGGCCGCCTCGATCACCGCGCCGGGCGCCTGGCCGCCGAGCGAGCCCCCGCCGAACGGGTCGCTCACCACGGCCAGCCGGGTGCCGTCGTCGAAGACCGCCTCGACCATCACCTCGGTGACGACGTCGGCCACGCCGGGCAGCACGTCGTCCGGGCCGAGGGCCCCGCGGCCCGCCTCGACCGCCTCGGCCAGCCGCGCCCCGTCGCGCGCGGCCTCGCAGACCGTGTCCGCGATCAGGGCGGTGGCCTCCGGCACGTTCAGCCGAAGACCTCTCGCCTTCCTGGCCCGCGCGAGCCCGGCCGCGGTGAACAGCAGCAGCCGGTCGCGTTCCGCAGGTGTCAGCCGCACAGCCCGCTCCTTTTAGAACCGTTTTCAAACTTTGAGCAGCATTCTAAACCTGTACGGTATATCCCATGACTGCGAAGCTGGAGCGCCCCGACGTGCGAGCGCACGTGCTGCGGGCGGCGCTGCTGGCGATCGACGAGGTGGGGCCCGAGCGGTTGCGGGTGCGGGACATCGCCGAGCGGGCGGGCATGAGCAGCGGTCACGTCATGTACTACTTCGGCAAGCGTGACCGGATCCTCGTCTCGACGCTGCTGCTCAGCGAGGACGAGCTGGCCGAGCGCCGCACCGCGGAGCTCGCGGCCGTCGCCGACCCGCGCGAGGCGGTCACCCGTCTGGCCGAGCTCTACCTGCCCGGCGGTCCGCACGACGTCCGCTGGCGGTTGTGGGCGCAGGTCATCGCCCGCCCGCCGCGGGACGAGGAGACGCTCGTCCGGATCGCCGGGTTCACCGGCACCTGGGTGGAGGAGCTGGCCGCCATCGTGGCCCGGGGCGTGCGGGAGGGCCTGTTCCGGCCGGTGGACGACGTGGAGGACTACGCGAGGCGGATGTGCCGGATCATGGACAGTCTCGCGGACGACGTGTTACTCGGGCTGCCCGGTTGCGGCCCCGGCTGGGCCCACGAGCAGGCCATGCGGGCGATCTGGCGGGAGCTGCTGCCCTGAGGGCCGCGCGGTCAGCAGGTAGGCCAGGGCGGCGAGGAGCTGGATCCCGGCCGCCGTGAACAGGGCGCCGGGCAGCGACCAGGTGGCCAGCGGCCCGGCGATCGCCGAGCCGACCGCGAAGGAACTGATCTTCAGGCTGGCCGCGGTGGTGAAGATCTGGCCCCGGAGGTGCTCGGGCGCGTCGCGGTGCCGTACCGCGAGCACCGCCGTGAGCTGGGGCCCCTGGCCGAGGCCCGCGACGACCGCGGCGGCCACCGCCACCGCCGGCGAGCCCGCCACGGCGGCCAGCGCCGAACCCGCGGCCAGCAGCAGCGTGCTGATCAGCAGCACCCTGTCGGGTACGGCGGGCGGCCGCCTGGCCATGACCACGTTGGCGGTGAGGGCGCTGGCCGCCAGCGCCGACAGCAGCAGGGCGCCGTGCCCGGCCTCCCCGGTGAGCCTGACGCCCAGCAGCGGGGCGCACACCACCATCACCCCCACCCCGCAGAAGGACACCATGGTGGTGACCGTCGCCCTCCGCAGGCCCGTGATCCGCGCGATCGCCGAGAAGCCCGCCGTCAGGTCCCGCCGCAGCGGGCGGCCGCCCTCCCCGACGGGCCGGGCGGGCAGCAGCCAGGCCGCCGGGGCGGCCAGCAGCACCAGCACGACCGAGACGACGACGGCGGCCGGGGCCCCGGCCGCGGTGGCCAGCACCCCGGCCAGTGCGGGCCCGGTCAGGCTCGCCAGGTTGTAGGTCAGCCCGTCCAGCACGCTGCCCCGCCGGATGTCCCGTCCGGTGACGACCAGCGGAAGCTGGGCCGTCCAGCCGCCGGCCAGCGCCGGGCCCAGGAGCCCGGCGAGCACGGCCACCCCGACGAGCGGCACGACGGGCGTGTGCCCCAGCGCCAGCAGGATCACCAGCAGCGCGGCCGCGTACGCCGCCAGGGCGCCGGCCAGCAGGCGGCCCGGGCGGGGGGAGCGGTCCAGCAGCGCGCCGAAGACCGGGCCGCCCACCGCCGAGGAGATCGTCAGCCCCGCCAGGAGAGATGACGCGGCGGTCGCCGATCCGGTGACCGACAGTCCCAGCAGGAGCAGCGCGGGGCTGGATATCTCGTCCCCGGTCCGGGCCGCGAGGGCGCCGGCCAGATAGCCGCCGAGCCTGTAACGTCTACTCATCCACAAGACGTTACAGTAATGGCTGTGAGTCACTCCAGCAGGGATATGGCCGACCGGGCGGCCGACCTGACCGCCGTTCTGCTGGCCGCGCCGACCGTCGAGAGCGTGAGCGCGGTGCTGCGCGCCCACGGCGAGCGGGCCCCGGCGCCGTCCGGAGCCCCCGGCCCGGGCGTGGACGGTTCCGCCGTCTCCGGGCCTGTTCCGGGCGGTCCCGTCGCCCCCGGCCCGGGCGGTCCCGTCGCCCCCGGCCCGGGCGGTCCCGTCGCCTCCGGATCCGGTCCGGACGCGCCCGTCACCGAGCCGGGCCGTCCCGGTCCGTCGGGCGATCTCGGGCTCACCGCCGAGGACGTCGCCGCCATGCGGGTGGTGGCAGCCCGGCTCCGCGAGGTCTTCGCGGCGGCCGGCGTCGACGAGGCCGCCGCGCTGCTCAACCGGATGCTGGCCGAAGGGGCCCGGCCGCCCCGGCTGACCACCCACCACGGCCGCAGCACCTGGCACCTGCACGTCGACAGCCACGACGACGCCCCCTGGGCCGAATGGTTCCTGACCTCCTCGGCCATGGCGCTCGCCGTGCTCCTCGCCGACCACCAGCGGATCCCCGGCGGGATCTGCGCCGCCGGCGGCTGCGACCGCCCCTTCGCCGACTCCTCCGCCGGCAGTCCCCGGCGCTTCTGCTCCCCCCGGTGCGCCACCCGCGCCCGGGTGGCCGGGCACCGGGCGCGGCGCGCGGGCGCCGCCCCCGGTGACGGGACCGCCGGTGATCAGCCCGCGTGAGCGGGCTCCGGCTCGGGGCTCGGGGCGGGCGCGGGGCGGCGGGGCCGCCGGAAGCGGTCCTTGACGTCCTCCACGATCGTGTAGAGGGTGGGCAGCAGGACCAGGGTCAGGAGCGTCGAGCTGGTCAGGCCGCCGATGACGACCACGGCCAGGGGCCTGGACAGGAAGCCGCCGTCACCGGTCAGGCCCAGAGCCATCGGGGTCAGCGCGCAGACGGTGGCGACCGCGGTCATGACGACCGGGCGGACCCGGTGCCGGCCGCCCTCCACGACCGCCTCCCGGGCGTTCATGCCGCCCTCGCGATACTGGCGGACCAGGTCGAGCAGCACGATCGCGTTGGTGACCACGATGCCGACCAGCATCAGCATGCCGATCAGGCTGGACAGGCCCAGCGGGGTCCCGGTGGCCACCAGCAGGCCGAGGGCGCCGGTCGCCGCGAACGGGATCGAGACCAGCAGCATGAGCGGGTGCGCCAGGCTCCGGAACGTCGCCACCATGATCAGGTAGACGATCAGGACCGCCGCGGCGAGGGCCGCGAACAGGCTGTTGAACGAGCTGGACTGCTGCTCGCTGACCCCGCCGATCTCGGCGGTGGCGCCGGCGGGCAGCCGCAGCGCCTCCAGGCGCCTCTTGAGCGCCGAGCTCGCCGCGCCGAGGTCCTGGCCGGAGAACTTGGCGCTGACCGTGGTCGCGCGCTCCCCGTCGATCCGGGTCAGCCGGGTGGGAGCCGTCACCGTCTCGACCCGGGCGACGTCGCCGAGCTTGACGGTCCGGCCCAGCGGGGTGGGGACGCGCAGCTTCCGCAGCGCGGCCAGGTTGCCCGCGGGGGCGTCGACCCGCAGGGACACCTCACGCTCGGCGCCGTCCAAGGTGACCTTGGCGAGCTGCTCACCCTGGGTGACCCGGGCCACCGCCTGGACGATCCGGCCCTCGGTGAGCCCGCGCGCGGCGGCGGCCCCGCGGTCGACCCGCACGGCGATCTGCCTGGCCGTCTCGGCGAGACCGGCCTTGACCTCGGAGGTTCCGGGCGTCTGCCGTACGGCGTCGCCGACCAGCTCCGCCGCGCGCGCCAGCGACGCGTCGTCGGCCGCCGACACGGTGACCGCGAGGCCGGTGGAGGTCAGGCCCCCCTGGTCCTCCTGGACGGTCACCTTGCCGATCTCGGGGCCGGCGGCGGCCAGCCTGTCGACCCGGGCGCGCACGGCCCCCCGCAGGGCCTTCATGTCCGTGCCCTTCTCCGCGGTGACGGAGAAGGTCGCCACGTTGCGCGCCGCGCCCTCCTCGCTGCGGTCGGGGCCGACGGTGACCTGGTAGGACGCCAGGCCGGGCACCCCCTTGAGCGCCTTCTCCACCTCGCGGGCCGCCTGGTCGGCCGCGGCCAGGCTCGTCCCGGCGGCCGGCTCCTGGCGGATCTGGAAGGTGTTCTGCCCGGAGCTGCCGAGGAAGTCGGTCTTGAGCTGGCCCGCCATACCCACGGTGACCACGAGGATCCCGGCGGAGGCCAGGAGCGTCACCCACCGGCGCCGGATCGCGAACCCGATGACCGGGACGTAGACGCGCTGGAGCAGGCCCGCGCGCTCCTTGACCTCCACGGCCTCACGGGTCACCGCGGTCCTGGGCGCCCTGAGGAACCAGTAGGCGAGCACGGGGATCACCGTCAGCGACACCAGCAGCGATGCCAGCAGGGCGATGGTGACGGTCAGCGCGAAGGTGGAGAACAGCGCCCCGGTGATGCCGCCGGTGAACGCGATCGGCAGGAACACCGCCACCGTGGTCAGGGTGGAGGCGGTGACCGCCCCGGCCACCTCGCGGGTGCCGGTCCGGACCGCGTGCAGCTTGGCCTCGCCGTGGTCCAGATGGCGTTTGACGTTCTCGACGACCACGATGGAGTCGTCGACGACCCGGCCGACGGCGATGGTCAGCGCGCCGAGCGTCAGGATGTTGAGCGTGAAGCCGTTGACCCACAGGCCGATGAGCGCGGTCACCAGTGACAGGGGGATCGAGATCACCGTGACGACGGTGGAGCGGAAGGAGAGCAGGAAGACCAGGATGACCAGCGCGGCGAAGCCCAGCCCGAGCAGACCCTCGGTGGCCAGGCCGCCGATGGACTCCTGGATGAACTCCGACTGGTCGAAGGAGACGGTCAGCGAGGTCGCGGCGCCCAGGGACCGGGTGAGCGCCGGCAGCCGCTTCTTCACCTCCTCGGCGATCGCCACCGTGTTGCCCGTGGACTTGGCCATGACCGCCACGCTCAGGCTGGCCCTGCCGTCGGTGCGGGTCACCGTCTCGGGCCGCTCCTCGACGACGCGGACGTCGGCGACGTCGGCGAGCGTGACCTTCGGGGCCAGGTAGAGGCCGCGCACGTCCGCGAGGGAGTCGAAGCCCTCTCCGATCTGCAGGGCGAACGACTCGCCGCCGGAGGTGAGGGTGCCGGCCGGCACGACCGACCCGCTGGAGCCGAGCAGGGCGGCGACCGCGTCGACGGTGAGGCCCCGTTCGCTCAGCTCGTCCTGGTCGAGGCGGACCTCCACGCTCTCGGCCCGCTCGCCGCCGACCACCACCCGGCTCACCCCGTCGATGCCGCTCAGCTCGCCGGGGACCAGCTCCCTCAGCCGCCGGCCCAGCAGCCGTTCGTCGTCGCCGGAGGCCGCCAGGTGGACGACCGGGAACTCGGTGGAGATCCCCGGCGTGACCTGCGGGACCACGCGGGGCGGCAGCTGCGACTGGATCCGGCCGATCCGCTGCTGCAGGTCCTGGATCGCCCGGTCCAGGTCGGTGCCGTAGTCGTACTCGACGGAGACACCCGCCAGGCCGTCGCTGGAGAAGGAGGTGACCTTCTTCTGGCCGGCGCCTCCGCTGACGGCCTCCTCGATCCTCTCGGTGACGTTGCGCTCGACGATCTGCGGCGCGGCCCCGGGATAGACCGCGGTCACGCTCGCCACGGGCATGGAGAACGGCGGGAGCAGCTCCTGTTTCAGCGAGACGGTGGCGATCGCTCCGAATATGAGCACTCCGACCGCCAGGAGCGCCACCAGTGCCCGGTTCGCAAGGCTTATCCGGGTAAGAACGTTCAACGGGGGTCTCCCCTCGGGAATGGTTGTCCCGTCCAGGGTTCGGCCTCCGCACCGGCCCGCGGTAGCGGACAAGGTTGCGGGCCGGATCGACGAAAGTTGCGGCGCCGTACCCCCTTGGTTGCGGGTGCCGGCCGGCCGCTGGCATGGGCGTGGGCCGGTGGATAGCGTGACCGCGTGAACTGGAAGCCATCCCGCGCGGTCCTGGCCGATACGGCCCTCGCCGTCGCCGTCGGCGGGCTGAGCGCCGCGGCGACGCTCAACCAGGCGCTCGCCCAGCAGGCGTCGCTGTCGTGGAGCGCGTGGGCCGCGGCCGCCGCGCAGCTCGCCGCCGGGCTGGCCCTGATCCTCAGGCGCCGGGCGCCGGTCCTCCCGGTCCTGCTGTGCATGGCGCTGTGCGCCTTCATCACGCCGGCGGCGGTGCCGTTCGCCACCTACGCGGTCGGCGTCCACGGCCGGGGGCGCCCGCGTGAATGGGCCGCCGTCCTGCTGCTGTCGGGGTTGTTCGCCCGGCCCTGGAACATCTCCGGGCCGGTCCCCGAGTTCCTGCTGAACACCGCGTCCATCTCACTCGTGGGGATCGCCCCGGCGCTGCTGGGCATGTGGCTGGCCTCCCGGCGGCGGCTGCTGCAGGCGCTGGCCGAGCGGGCCGAGCGGGCCGAGCGCGAGCAGCGGCTGATGGCCGAGCAGGCCAGGGCGGAGGAGCGGGCCCGGCTCGCCGGAGAGATGCACGACGTCGTCACCCACCGGGTCAGCCTCATGGTGCTGCGCGCCGGCGCGCTGCGCACCATCGCCCGCGACGAGGTGGTCCGCGAGGCGGCCGAGGAGCTGCGCCAGGTCGGCCGCCAGGCCCTTGAGGAACTGCGTGAGCTGGTAGGCGTGCTGCGCTCGGAGGAGACCTTCGGTTCCGCGCGCACCGCCGAGCCCGTGGTGCTGGACCTGACGGGTCTGGTCGAGGAGTCCAGGGCGGCGGGGGTCGAGGTCGATCTCGCCACCGAGGGCGAGCCGGTCCCCGCCCCGCCCGTCGTGGGCCGCACCGCCTACCGGGTGGTCCAGGAGGCGCTGACCAACGTGCACAAGCACGCGCCCGGGGCGCGGGTGACCGTCCGGGTGGGCTACGCCGGCGGCCTGCTCCGCGTCTGCGTGCGCGACAGCGGAGGGGCCGGGGGCGCCGCGATGGTCGCCGGGGAGGGCGGCACCGGGCTCAGCGGCCTGCGCCAGCGCGTGCAGCTCGTGCACGGCTCGCTGTGGGCGGGGCCGTCCGAGGGAGGCTTCGAGGTGCGGGCCTCGCTGCCGGTCGCCCCGGGCGGGGGAGTGGCCCGCGAGGGGGCCGTGCCGGGCTCCACGGAGGCCGCCGGCGGGGTCCGGGTGTCCCCGTGATCCGGGTGCTGATCGTCGACGACGAGCGCATGGTCTGCGCCCAGCTGCGCACCATCCTGTCCGTGGCCGACGACCTGACGGTGGTCGGCGAGGCGTACGACGGGGCCGAGGCCGTGGAGGCCGTCGTGCGGCACCGGCCGCACGTGGTGCTGATGGACCTGCACATGCCCGGGGTCGACGGGCTGGCCGCGATCGAGCACATCGCCCACTTCCCCGCGCCGCCGAAGGTCGTGGTGCTGACCACCTTCGACCGCGACGGCTACGTGCTGCGGGCCATGAGCCTGGGCGCCGCCGGCTTCCTGCTCAAGGACACCCCGCCGGAGGACCTGATCGGGCTGGTGCGGGTGGCCGCCGACGGGCACACCGTGCTGTCCCCGGCGGCCACCCGGCGGCTGCTCACGGCCTCGGCCGGACGTGACGCGGCCCGGGAACGCGCGCTCGCCCGGATCGCGGACCTGACCGACCGGGAGGTGGAGGTGCTCGCCTGCCTCGGCGAGGGTCTGTCCAACGCCGAGATCGCCCGCAGGCTCCACCTGTCGGAGGCCACGATCAAGAGCTACGTCTCGCGCATGCTGGTCAAGCTGGGCCTGTCCAACCGCACCCAGGCGGGGCTGCTGGCCTCCGAGGCCGGGCTCCCCGGGGCGGGGAGAGGGCGGGCGTAGGCGGCGCGGGGGATCGTGGAGGCCGGCGGGGCGGGCCCGGAGCGCGGACGGCCGGGAGGTCGTGGGCGGCGCCGTGATTACGGCGGTCAAGTCGGGGGTCAAGTCACTGCGACCACCATTTCCCGCTGATTCTTGGTCTCTTCTGATGAACTATGTCGAATTTCGGCCATAGTGATGATTGGTATTGCTTGATTGCGGTGATTCATGGTCTCTTCCTCCGTGGAAGCCTTCTTCGTCTCGGGGAGCTTGAGAGGAACGGGAGCACGTCATGCGCCGCCTCAGATCAGCCCTGTCCGGTCTATTCTCCGTAGCCCTCCTCGCCGCCCTGCCGGCCGTCCCCGCCGCCGCCACGGCGGCGGTCGTGGCCGCGGCGCCCGCCGCGCCGGCCCTGGACAACGGTCTGGCCAGGACGCCGCCCATGGGGTTCAACAACTGGAACTCCACCCACTGCCGCGCCGAATTCAACGAGGCGATGATCAAAGGCATCGCCGACATCTTCGTCGGCCAGGGCCTGAAGAACGCCGGCTACCAGTACGTCAACATCGACGACTGCTGGGCGCTGCCCCAGCGCAACGCCCAGGGCGACCTGGTCCCCGACCCGGTGCGCTTCCCCAACGGGATCAAGGCCGTGGCCGACTACGTGCACTCCAAGGGCCTGAAGTTCGGCCTGTACACCAGTGCCGGCACCAAGACCTGCGACACGCTCGGATTCCCCGGCGGCATCGGTCACGAGCGGCAGGACGCCGCGCTGTTCGCCTCCTGGGGCGTCGACTATCTCAAATACGACAACTGCGGCGACCATCTGGGGCAGAGCGCGCAGCAGCGCTACACGGCGATGCGCGACGCGCTCGCCGCCACCGGCCGGCCGATCCTGTTCAGCATCTGCGAGTGGGGCGCCAACCAGCCCTGGAACTGGGCCCAGAACGTCGGCAACTCCTGGCGTACCACCGGTGACATCAGCGACAACTGGGCCTCCATGCTGGACATCATGAAGCGCAACCGGGACCTGGCCCCCTACGCCAGGCCGGGCGCGTGGAACGACCCGGACATGCTGGAGGTCGGCAACGGCGGGATGACCGGCACCGAGTACCGCACCCACTTCAGCACCTGGGCCATCATGGCGGCCCCGCTGCTGATCGGCACGGACCTGCGCACGGCCTCGCAGGCGACCTTGGACATCCTCAGGAACACCGACGTGATCGCGGTCAACCAGGATCCGCTCGGCAGGCAGGCCACGGTCGTCAGGAGCGACGGCGGCCTCACGGTCTTCAGCAAGACACTGGCCAACGGGGACCGCGCGGTCGCCCTGGTCAACGAGACCTCCTCGGCGAGGACGATCAGCACGACCGTGACCGAGGCGGGCATGGGAGGCGCGTCGTCCTACTCGCTGAAGGATCTGTGGTCGAAGGCGGTGTCCTCCACCACCGGGACGATCAGCGCGAGCGTGCCGGGTCACGGCACGGTGATGTTCCGAGTGACGCCCAACGGTCTCGTCCCGCCCCCCACCGGGCTGTCCCAGCTCGGTGACCTGCCCTGGACCTCGGCGAACAACGGCTGGGGGCCGGCCGAGCGCAACCTCAGCAACGGCGAGCAGGCCGCCGGCGACGGGCGCACGCTGACCATCGGGGGCGCCGCGTTCGCCAAGGGGCTGGGCGTCCACGCCGCCAGCGAGATCACCTACCACCTCGGCGGGAAGTGCCGCGCGGTGACCGCCGCGGTCGGGGTCGACGACGAGGCCGGCACGGGCGGGTCGGTGGTCTTCCAGATCTTCCGCGACGGGGTCAAGGTCGCCGACAGCGGCCGGATGACGGGCGCCGACGCGGCGCGGACGCTGAACGCCGACGTGACGGGAGGGACCACGCTGCGCCTGGTCGTCACCGACGGCGGCGACGACATCCGCTACGACCACGCCGACTGGGCCGACGCCCGCCTTTCCTGCGGTGACGGCCCGCCGGCCGGCACGACGCAGCTCAGCGACCTGCCGTGGAGCGGCGCCGCGAACGGCTGGGGGCCGGTGGAGCGCGACAGGAGCAACGGGGAGCAGGCCGCCGGCGACGGGCGCACGCTGACCATCGGGGGCGCCGCGTTCGCCAAGGGGCTGGGCGTCCACGCCGCCAGCGAGATCGAATACTTCCTCGGCGGCGAGTGCTCGTCGGTGCAGGCCCGGGTGGGCCTGGACGACGAGGTCGGCACCGGCGGCTCGGTGGTGTTCCAGATCTACCGGGACGGCGCCAAGGTCGCCGACAGCGGGCTCATGACGGTCGACGACCCCGCCAGGGCGCTGAGCGCGGACCTCACCGGCGGCCTCGCCCTGCGCCTGGTCGTCACCGGCGGCGGCAACGGCGTCGACTACGACCACGCGGACTGGGCCGACGCGAAGGTCACCTGCGCCTAGCCGCCCGTGACGTGCCCGCGCCCCCGCGCGGGCCGTCCGGGGTCCGGACGCGCAGGAGGGACGGGGTAGAGGTCGGCGAAGCTGGCGGTGGCGCGGGCCAGACCGGCCCGGCGCCCGCCGACCGCCACGGCGGTGGCGTCGTTGTCGCAGATCACCGGGGAGCCGGTGTGCTGCTCCAGCAGGCGCTTGATCGGCACCCCGCGGCCCGGCGTGGACTACGCGGGGACGTGGTGGATGCGGCGGCCGGTGATCTCGGTGGGGGTGATGCGGATGTGGAGCTTGCGCTCGCCGCCCGCCCACGGCTCGACGCCCGCGCCCGCCACGGCCGCCTGCTCCTCCTCGGAGGAGATGTGATGGGCCGGGCCCCGGACGAGCACGCTCCAGCCCTGCCGGTTGGGGTCGTCGATGCGGTCGACCTCGAATGCGATCTTGAACTCGACCCCTTCGACGCCGGTGCGCAGGTCCTCGTCCAGCGGGCCCCCGAAGGCCGTGCGCAGCAGCACGGCCCCGTGGTGGATCACGTAGTTGACCGGCATCACCACCGGCCCGGTGGCGGTGCTGAAGGCGACCCGGCCCACGCCGCCCGGAGAGATCAGCCGCATGCACTCGTCGGCCTCCAGCTTCTCCAGCCGGGGCCGCCCGCCCGCCGGGCCGCGCCCCGGGGGCAGGTCCATGGTGCCGCCCAGCAGCTCCTCGCTGCTGGTGCCCAGGGCCGCGGCCAGCTGGTTGACGGTGCCGGTGCCGGGCGAGGCGGCGTTCTCCTCCAGGTAGGCCAGGTAGCCGGGATCGATCCTGGCCCGTTCGGCCAGCTGCTCCCGGGACATGCTGAGGGACTTACGGCGATGCGCGACCCGGCGGCCCAGATCACCCGGGGCCGGGATGTGTTCGGTCATGGAATCCCCCTGCTCGCGGACCCGAGGCGGCGGCGCCGCGGAGGACCGGCCTGGCACCCGTGGCGTCCGGCGGCCTCGGCGGTGGCGTCCTCGGACGCCCTGTGACGGCTGGAGCCGTGACCCTCGCTCGCAGGGCCCGGCCGGGCGGGCGCACGTCCCGCCGGTGGGCCCGGTCCCGCTCCTGCACACCTCCGTACCCCGCGGGCCGGCAGATCACTCCGCCGTCGGGACCGCGGCGATGGCCCGGGAACGCGTATGGGCAGGTCAGGAGATCCTGACCTGCCCATACAGGTGGTGGACGATACAGGGATTGAACCTGTGACCTCTTCCGTGTCAGGGAAGCGCTCTCCCGCTGAGCTAATCGTCCTCGCTGAAACCAGAGGTGGAGACGGGATTTGAACCCGTGTACACGGCTTTGCAGGCCGTTGCCTCGCCTCTCGGCCACTCCACCGGAGTGAGAGCCCTAAAGCCCTTCCGAGCGGAAGACGGGATTCGAACCCGCGACCCTCACCTTGGCAAGGTGATGCTCTACCACTGAGCCACTTCCGCGTGTGTCTCCGGGCCCGGCCCGGCTCACGGATAGAACTCTAGCGAATAGTCGCCGACTCCCCAAACCGGAGGACGGCCGGCCGCCCGGCGCGCGGGCGGTGGAGGCCGCCGGATCGGGCAGGGATCGGACAGGGAAGACATAGCGGCGATCTCCGCCTGTAAGGAGCTAACATCGCATACGCCAGTTACCTAGTGCGAGAGAGTGACACCATGCGCGACAACGAGGTCGTGAACATCGGGCCGGAGCCGCTGAGCTTCGACGAGGTCGTCAGGGTGGCCCGGCACGGCGCCGCCGTACGGCTCACCGACGACGCCGTGGCCGCCATGGCCGCCGCCCGCACCCGCGTCGACGAGCTCGCCGAGAGCCCCACCCCCGCGTACGGGGTCTCGACCGGGTTCGGCGCCCTGGCCACCCGGCACATCGACCCCTCGCTCCGCGCCCAGCTGCAGCGCTCCCTGATCCGCTCGCACGCGGCGGGCTCGGGCCCCGAGGTGGAGACCGAGGTCGTCCGGGCGCTGATGCTGCTGCGCCTGCACACCCTGGCCACCGGCCACACCGGCGTCCGCCCGAAGACCGCCAAGGTGCTCCAGGGCATGCTCAACGCGTCGATCACCCCTGTGGTGCACGAGTACGGCAGCCTCGGCTGCTCCGGTGACCTCGCGCCGCTCTCCCACGTGGCTCTCACGATCATGGGCGAGGGGGTCGTCCGCGACGCGTCCGGGGAGCGCGTGGACGCCGCCGAGGCGCTGAAGCGGGCGGGCATCGAGCCCGTCGAGCTCGCCGCCAAGGAGGGCCTGGCTCTCATCAACGGCACCGACGGCATGCTCGGCATGCTGATCCTGGCCATGGACGACCTGCACCGCCTGTTCAAGGCCGCCGACATCGGCGCCGCGATGAGCGTGGAGGCGCTGCTCGGCACCGACCGCGTCTTCGCCGCCGACCTGCAGGCCCTGCGTCCGCACCCGGGCCAGGCCGCCAGCGCCGCCAACCTCCGGGCCCTCCTGGCCGACTCCGGGATCATGGAGTCCCACCGGGACGGCACCTGCACCCGCGTCCAGGACGCCTACTCGCTGCGCTGCGCCCCGCAGGTCGCCGGGGCCGCCCGCGACACCCTCGCGCACGCCGCCTCGGTCGCCATGCGGGAGCTGGCCTCGGCGATCGACAACCCGGTGGTGCTGGCCGACGGCCGGGTGGAGTCCAACGGCAACTTCCACGGCGCCCCCGTGGGCTACGTGCTCGACTTCCTGGCCATCGCGGTCGCGGACGTGGCGAGCATCTCCGAGCGCCGCACCGACCGCATGCTCGACGTGGCCCGCAGCCACGGCCTGCCCGCCTTCCTGGCCGACGACCCCGGGGTGGACTCCGGGCACATGATCGCCCAGTACACCCAGGCCGCGATCGTCTCCGAGCTCAAGCGCCTGGCCGTGCCCGCGAGCGTGGACTCCATCCCGAGCTCCGCCATGCAGGAGGACCACGTCTCCATGGGCTGGTCGGCCGCCCGTAAGCTGCGCCGCTCGGTGGACGGCCTCACCCGGGTGCTCGCGGTGGAGATCCTCACCGCCGCCCGGGCGCTCGACCTGCGGGCGCCGCACCGGCCCGCCCCCGCGACCGGGGCCGTGGTGGCCGCCCTGCGCCAGACGGTCCCCGGGCCCGGACCGGACCGCTTCCTCGCCCCGGAGATCGAGTCGGTGGTCCGGTCGGTGGCCGACAACACGGTCGTCGCCGCCGCCGAGTCGGTCACCGGCCCGCTGGCATAGCGGCGATCACCTCCACCTCCAGCAGCAGCCCCGGCCGGAACAGCCGTGACACCTCCACGGTCGTGCTGGCCGGGGGCGCGCCGGTGAAGTAACGGCTCCGGACGTTCCCGTACTCGGACACCCGCGACATGTCGGTCAGGTGCGTCCGGATGTGGGTCACGTCGTCGAAGGTGCATCCCTGGTCGGCGAGGATGCGCGCCAGCAGCTCCATCACGTATTCCGACTGGCGCCGCATGTCCCCCTCGCCGACCACCTGCCCCGCCTCGTCCAGCGCCACCTGGCCGGAGACGAACAGCAGGCCGCCGGCCCTGGTGGCATGGGAGTAGTAGCCGTTGGTCGCCGGGACCGACGCCGGGTTCAGCTTCGGCACGCCGGTCCGGCGGGCCGTGCCGACGTGCCCGAAGACGGCCGTCAGGTCCTCGCCGCCGAGCCCGGCCCCGGCCGCCTCCTGCAGCCTGTCCCGGGCCGCCGCCGCGAGCGTCTGCGTCCCGTGCGAGGCCAGCGCCAGGTCCTTGGCCGCCAGGCCGAGGGCGTAGCGCGTCTCGAACGGCCCGTTCTCGACGACCGGGCGGAGCCGCTCGACGAGCGTCCCCAGCGGGGTCTCACCGAGCACGTCCAGCAGGGTCGCGGTGTTCACGCCGGTCGCCTCGCCGTAGGCGACGGTCTCGGCGAGCAGCACCTGGGCGGGCACCAGCGCGCTCATCACCGCCAGCTTCAACGCCGCGCCCGCGCCCGGCCCGCCGGCCTCCCGGACCCGGCCGAACACCTCCAGCACCTCCCGGCAGCGCGCCAGGTCCTCCGGCAGGCCACCGGCCAGCACCGTCAGCGTGCCCTCCCGCGCGGGCTGCACGCTGCCCAGCACCGGCGCGTCCACCAGCCCCACCTGCGAGGGGAGCCTGTCGCGGAGCTCGGCCACCGCCTCGGGGCCGATCGTCGACATCTCCACGACCAGCGACCCGGAGCGCAGCCCGGGCGCCGCGTCCGCGAGCACCCGCCTGACCGCCGCGGGGTCGCTGAGCATGGTGATCACCAGCTCCGCCTCCGCCACGGCCTCGGCGGGAGAGGCCGCGCCGAAGGCCCCCTCGACCTCGCGGGGAGTGCGGTTCCACACCGTCACCTTGTGCCCGGCCGCCACGAGCCGCCGCGCCATGGGGGCGCCCATATGTCCCAGTCCAAGGAAAGAAATCATGGGATTCACGGTAGGGACGGCCAAGGCATTCCACCAGCGACTAGATTGCATGCAAGTCATGCGAAGGAGGAATGTGTTCGACGTCGACGCGCTGCGCCTGCTGGACGCGGTGGCCCGCACCGGGTCCTTCACCGGGGCGGCGGCCCAGCTCAACTACACCCAGTCCGCGGTCTCCCGGCGCATCGCCTCCCTCGAACAGCAGGCGGGCGGCCCGCTGTTCGACCGGCTCCCGCGCGGGGTACGGCTCACCCCCGCCGGCGAGACGCTCCACCATCACGCGCAGGTCGTCCTGAACCGGCTGGCCAGAGCGGCCGAGGAGCTGGCCGGCATCCACGGCGGCTACCGGGGGCGGCTGCGCGTCGGCGCGTTCGCCACCGCCAACGTCGCGCTGGTCCCGGGGGCCCTGCGGGCCTTCCGGAGGGAGTTCCCCGAGGTCGAGCTCACCCCGGTCGAGGGGCCCAGCGGCGGCCTGCTGCGCCGGATGCGCGAGGGCGGCCTGGACGCCGCCGTGGTCAGCGACTACCCGGCCGGCCTGCCCTACGACGAGGAGCTGGAGTTCGCCGAGCTGGTGGAGGACGAGCTGATGGTCGCGCTGCCACGCGATCACCGGCTGGCCGGGGAGGACCCCGTCGACCTGCGCGGGCTGCGGGAGGAGACCTGGATCGAGGCGCCCCCGCCCGGCCGGACGACGATGCTCGACGCCGCCTGCGCCCGCGCCGGGTTCACGCCCCGCGCCACGGTACGGATCGCCGAGTGGACGGGAAAGTTCGGCTACGTCGCGGCGGGGCTCGGCATCACACTGGTGCCCGCCATCGCCGCGCAGGCCGTACCGCCCGATCTCGTGCTCCGCTCCCTCGGCGACCTCGCCCCGCGCCGGACCGTCTACACCGTCCTGCCGATCACGCCCCTGCCCGCTGCCCGTACGCTGGTGCGCCACCTGCGCGAGGCGGCGGGACAATAGCGGGGTGCACGACTCATTTGCGCATGCAGGGGGACAGCTGGCCACCCGGCTCCGCGACGTCACCACCGACCTGGCCGCGCTCGACGGCGAGGGCTGGTGGGCCGTCGTGGTCGACTACGAGGGCAAGGTCACGTGCGCCAGGTTCGACGACGTCCGGCCCGCGCCGCTGCCCGCGCCCCGCGGCCCCTGGCGCGGGCCGCACCCGTCGTCGTGGCGCAGCTCGCTGGATCGGGCCGCCTACGAGGCCGGCGTGCGCGGCATCCGCGCCCACATCGAGCGGGGCGAGGTCTACCAGGCCAACCTGTGCCGGGTGCTGAGCGCGCCGCTGCCCGGGGAGCCGGACCTCCCGGCGCTGGCCGTACGGCTGGCCGAGGGCAACCCCGCCCCCTACGCCGCCACGGTGAGCCTGCCCGGGCTGGGCGTGGTGTCGGCCTCCCCGGAGCTCTACCTGGCCAGGGACGGCGCGGTGATCGAGTCCAGGCCGATCAAGGGGACCGGGGCCACCGCCGGGGACCTGCTGGAGAAGGACCACGCGGAGAACGTGATGATCGTCGACCTGGTCCGCAACGACCTGGGCCGGGTCGCCGAGGTCGGCTCGGTGAGCGTGCCGGCGCTGTGCGAGGTCGAGGAGCACCCCGGCCTGGTGCACCTGGTCTCCACGGTCCGGGCCCGGCTGGCGCCGGAATTCGGCTGGCCGGAGCTGTTCTCGGCGACGTTTCCTCCTGGATCGGTGACCGGTGCCCCGAAATCTTCTGCTCTGCGCATCATCAATGAGCTCGAACCCGGGCCGCGCGGGCCGTACTGTGGGACCGTGGGCTGGGTTGACGCAGACCGGCGGCGAGCGTCGCTGGCTGTGGGCATCCGCACGTTCTGGCTGTCATCCGAGGAGATCCACTTCGGCACGGGCGCGGGCATAACCTGGGGCAGCGATCCGGAGCGCGAGTGGCGCGAGACCGAGTTGAAGGCCGCCCGGCTCATCGCGCTCGCTTCCACGGCAGGTCCAGCAGGTTCAGGAGGAGTCATATGAAGGTGCCCGTATGGGTCAACGGAGAGCTCATCAGCCCGGAGCAGGCCACCGTCTCGGTGTTCGACCACGGCCTGATGGTCGGCGACGGCGTCTTCGAGACCATCAAGTGCGTCAACGGCGCCTCGTTCGCCCTCACCCGCCACCTCGACCGGCTCCGGCTGTCGGCCCAGCGCATGGACCTGCCCGAGCCGGACGTCGAGGCGATCGCCGCCGGCGTCCGCGCCTGCCTGGCCGAGGCGCCCCGGTGGCCGCTCGGCCGGATCCGCATCACCTACACCAGCGGCCCCGGCCCGCTCGGCTCCGACCGCGGGGACCAGGGCTGCACCACGGTGGTGATCGTCGACGAGCAGCGGCCGTTCCCGGCCACCGCCGACGTCACCGTCGTGCCCTGGCCGCGTAACGAGCGCGGCGCGCTCGCCGGGGTGAAGAGCACCTCCTACGGCGACAACGCCAAGGCCCTCTTCTACGCCAAGGCCCGGGGCGGCGGCGAGGCGATCTTCGAGAACCTGGCGGGCGACCTTTGCGAGGGCACCGGCAGCAACATCTTCATCGTCCGTGACGGCCGGCTGCTCACCCCCACGCTGGCCTCCGGCTGCCTGGCCGGGGTGACCCGGGCGCTCACGCTGGAGTGGTGCGGCGGCTCCGAGGAGGACGTCCCGCTGTCGGCCCTCTACGAGGCCGAGGAGGCGTTCCTGACCTCCACCACCCGCGACATCCAGCCGATCCGCGCGGTCGACCAGACCGTGCTGCCGGCCGCGCCCGGCCCGATCACCGCCAAGGCGATGCGGGTCTTCGCCGAGCGCGGCGCCGCCGACCTCGACCCGTGACGGGTCACCGCGGGTAGGACACCTGGGTCTGGGCGTTCAGTTCCTCCGTCGTGACCTTCTTGGCCGGATCGGTCAGCGGGTCGTCGATCCGGAGCACGTCCAGGCCCCTGGTGATGTCGCTGGAGTAGATGTGGCCGTTGTAGTAGTAGGCCGACCACGAGCCGCCGAGCCCCTCGACGCGGTCGCGCTCGAAGAAGCCGATCTCACGGGGGTTGTCGGAGTCGGTGAAGTCCCAGATCGACACCCCGCCCTGATACCAGGCCTGGACCATGATGTCCTTGCCGGGGACCGGCAGCAGTGACCCGTTGTGCGCGACGCAGTTCTCGTCGGGCTTCTGCCCCCTGGGGATCTTGAAATAGCCGCGGAGGCTGAGCGTGCGGTCCTCGGTGAGGTCGTAGACGGCGTCCGCCCCGTGGTTCTTGGGCGTGCCGGCGTCACAGGTGGCGCTGACGCCGCCGCCCAGCTCGTCGCCGAAGACCACCTTGGTGGCGTCGTTGTTGAACGTGGCCGAGTGCCAGATCGAGAAGTTCTCCTCGTCTCGCACGTGCTGGAGCACCTTGGGACGCACCCTGTCGGAGATGTCCAGCAGGATCCCGTCGCCGAAGCAGGCGGCGGCGGCCAGGTTCTTCTCCGGGTAGGCCGTGATGTCGTGACAGCCGCCGAGGCCGTCCTCGCCGCCCCCCTCGGAGAGCACCGGCTCCGAGACCACCCGGGCCCCGGCCGGATCGGCGGTCGGCACCTCGACCACGGAGATCTTGTTGTGCGGGGCCGGGCAGGTCGCGGACTGGGGCTCCGGCCCGGGGGAGGAGACGTAGAGGTAGACCCGGTCACCGTCCTTGCCGGGGACGAGGGTGTGGGTGTGGGAGCCGCAGTCGGTGCGGACCGCCGAAACGAACCTGGGGTGGGCCTTGTCGGCGACGTCGAAGATCCGGATGCCCTCCCAGCCCCCACGCCCGTCGGTCCCGGCTGGCCCGGCGCCGCACTCCGGGCCGCCGCGCGGCGAGTCGACGGACAGGAACAGCAGGTTCCCGCTGACCGAGACGTCGTTCTGCGCGCCGGGGCAGAGCACCCGGCTGACCACGGCGGGTTTGGCGGGGTCGGACACGTCGAACACGCTGAAGCCGTCGTAATTGCCGACGAAGGCGTGCTCGCCCTGGAAGGCCAGGTCGGTGCCCCAGGACTCGGGGCCGTCGAGCGGCGCCTGCAGCGGCACGTTGGCCACGTGGGTGACGTTGGCGCTGTGCGTGGCGTCTCCCGAGGTCGTCGCGCTCGCGGAGGCGCTCGCCGGAACCGGGGCGGCCCGGGGGGCCGGTGGCTCGGCATCCGCGCCGCATCCGGCCACAACAAGCAGCGCCGCCAGTCCTGATGCCACCCTCGATCGCACAGTTCCCCCATCACGTCAATTGCCCTGCCTCATTATTGAAGGTATGCGGGGAATGTATTGGCCGTATGGGGCTATCGTCATGATCTCGATGACATCGGTCCTCGCGGGCTGCGCGGTGGACGGTTCCGGGGAACGGGCCCCGCTGGTGGCGGGCACCGGCGCGCCGGTGATCATCCCGGGCGGCCCGGGCGACGCGGGCCGCAGGGCGGCGGCGGGTGAGCGCCTCGGCGTGTCCGAGGCCCACGTGACGGCGGCCGACGTGCGGTTCGCCGAGGGCATGATCCCGCACCACACGCAGGCGCTGGAGATGGCGGCGCTGGTGGCGCCCCGGTCGTCGTCGGCGGTCCTGCGGACGCTCGCCGACCGGATCATCGCCGCGCAACGGCCCGAGATCGCGGCCATGACCTCGTGGCTGAGGTCGGTGGGCCGGCCGCCGGGGCCGCACGGCGGCCACACGGTCACCCAGGAGCAGATGAACCGGCTCAGGGCCGCCCGGGGGGCGGCCTTCGACGAGCTCTTCCTGAACCTGATGATCGCTCACCACGAGGAGGCGATGACCATGGCCGGGCGGCAGCTCCGGTCGGGCACGGACCGGACCATGCTAGCCACCGCCGAGGACGTCCTGTCCGGGCAGGGGGTCGAGATCGCCCGGATGCGGAGGCTGCTCGGGGACCGGGCCCTGCGGTCCCCGGGGTGAGGAGGAGGGCGCGTCCGGAGCGGACGGGCGGGCGCCGGGGCGCCCGCGCGGGGATCAGGAGCTCCAGAGCATGTTGCTGAGCTCGGCGTCGAGATCCATGAAGTCGGTCTCGCGACCGGCCGGCACCAGCTCGTAGGTGCGGTGCAGGAACTCCGTCAGCGGAGCCAGCGGCACCTCGAACAGGGCCTGTCCGAACGGTGACGTGAGACTGATGTGCAGGGTGCGCTCGCCGTCGGCGCGCGCGGGCCACACCTGGACGTCTCCGTCGCCGACACGCCGCACGATGCCGACTGTCAGCAGTTCGCGGGCAAAGATCCACTCGACCGGTTCGTCGTTCCCCACATGGAATGCCATTCTGATCGCGTAGGGATCATCGGCCGTGTAGCTGAGTCCGGCGAGCAGGGGGACGGTGGTACGGTCGGGGACCACAAGCCGAAGGCCAAGCTCGGCAGAGACGGTGGCGCTGTTCATCGTCAGCCAAACCTTTTTCGTCGTCGGTCCCCTCTTCGGGGCTTTCACTGCTCTGACGGACTGTGTCCCGAGCTATGACGCGGAACAAAGAAACCTGTAGGAAAGATTCCGCCTCCAGGCCCTTCTGTAACACACATCACAGCGCGACATTTGGGCATCTACCTGGCTAAACATCGCCAACAGGGCCGTATTTGCAAGGGTTTTGCGTATCGTTTTGGTCACCGTCGACTCCCCTGTAGGGGCGTCTCGGGCGATAGAGGTCCAGCTCGGGTCGTTCGGTGCTTCTGCGGATCAGGATGATGCTATGACACCGTAGCCCCCCGCCGGACGTATCCCCAGACCTTTGGTCCATGACCGTGTCGCACCCCATGATCATCTCTGTTGCCGCCGTCGCTTCGCGAGCGGTCCCGGATTGCGGTATGGTTTTCCACGTCGGCACCGCGAGGAGCCGGACAGGGCGGGCGATTAGCTCAGCGGGAGAGCGCTTCGTTCACACCGAAGAGGTCACTGGTTCGATCCCAGTATCGCCCACAGACAGTAGACGCAGGCAGGAGCCCCCCGGTTGACACCGACCGGGGGGCTTTCCGCTGTCCGGGCCCGGCCGGCGCCCGTTCCCGGGGGCTGATCATGGAAACCGGCCGGCGGCGGCGCGGTCCGTCCCGCCGTCCGCACGTCCCGCCCCCGCGGCGCCGAGGCCGGGCGGGCCGGCCGGCCGGCCGCCGTTCTGGAGTCATCGTTCCGCCGTGCTTTGGTGCGCTTTTGCGTTAGCGTGTCCTTCTTCAGCTACGGACTCCCGGGGGGAAGACGACCGTTGGCCGGCAGAGGGAACGATCCCGTGGTGGTGATCGGGCTCGGCAGGTTCGGCAGCTCGCTCGCCGTGGAGCTCGCCCGCCGGGGCACCGAGGTGCTGGCCATCGACAGCCGGCCCAAGGTGGTGCAGAGCATGGCGGGCAGGCTCACCCACGTCGTCGCCGCAGACTCCACCGACATCGAGGCACTGCGCCAGCTCGGCGTGCCCGACTTCTACCGGGCGGTGGTCGCCATCGGCACCGACCTCGAATCCAGCATCCTCACCACGTCCCTGCTGGTCGAGCTGGAGATCGAGGACGTCTGGGCCAAGGCGGTCAGCCGTGACCACGGACGCATCCTGGAGCGGGTCGGCGCCCATCACGTGATCCTTCCCGAGCACGACATGGGAGAACGGCTGGCCCGCCTGATGAACGGCCGGATGCTCGACTACATGGGGGTGGACGGCGACTACGCGCTGGTCAAGACCCGGCCCCCCAGGGAGTTCGTCGGCGTCCCCCTCGCCCACTCCGGGCTGCGCCGCAAATACGGGGTGACCGTGGTCTGCGTCAAGGGCCAGCACGACGAGTTCACCTACGCCGCGGCCGACACCGTCCTGAGCTACGGGGACGTGATCGTCATCGCGGGCCGGGTCGAAGAGGTGGAGCGCTTCACCGAGCTGCCGTGACCGGTCGCGGTGAGCCACGGGCCCGCCGGGTCGCCGTGCCCCCGGCCCAGCCCGGTCCTCCGGCCCGGGCGAGGGCGTCAACGTCCACCTCGCGCCCGCCGCCGGCACCCCACGGCTCCGACGTGATCCCGCCGCCCCGTGCCTAGACTGGCCACAACGACCAGAATGGAGTTCGGTAACGATGCGGATCGGACTGTTGCTCAACGAACCCGAGGGCACGGACGTACTGGGCAGGCTGCGGGGGCGGATCGCCCGCGCGGCCGACGACGGCTTCTCCTCCGCCTGGATGTCCAACGTCTTCGGCCTCGACGCGCTGACCGCGCTCGCCGTGGCCGGCAGCCAGGTGCCGGGGATCGAACTCGGCACCGCCGTCGTCCCCACCTACCCGCGTCACCCGGCGGCCCTCGCCCAGCAGGCGCTCACGGCCAACGCCGCCCTGGACGGGCGGCTCGCGCTCGGCGTCGGCCTGTCGCACCAGATCGTCATCGAGGGCATGTACGGCTACGGCTTCGACAGGCCCGCCCGGCACATGCGCGAATACCTGTCCGTCCTGGTGCCGCTGGTGCGCGGGGAGCAGGTGGCCTTCGAAGGCGAGACCCTCAAGGCGCGGCTCGGGCTGACCACGCCGGGCGCCGGGGACATGCCCGTGCTCGTGGCCGCGCTGGGCCCGCGCATGCTCAAGCTGGCCGGGGAGCTGGCCGACGGCACCGTGCTGTGGATGACCGGTCCCAAGACCGTGGCCGAGCACGTGGCGCCCGCCGTCACCGAGGCCGCCCGCGCCGCCGGGCGGCCCGCGCCGAGGATCGTCTGCGCGCTCCCGGTCTGCGTCACCGACGACGTCGAGGCCGCCAGGGCGCGGGCCGCCGAGGTCTTCGAGGTCTACGGCCGGCTGCCGTCCTACCGGGCGATGCTCGACAGGGAGGGCGCCGAGAGCCCGGCCGACGTGGCGGTCGTCGGCGACGAGGACGCGGTCTCCGCCCAGATCGAGTCGCTCGCCAAGGCCGGGGTCACCGACTTCGTGGCCGCCGAGTACGCCTCGGACCGCCGGACCAGGGAGTTTCTCAGGACCCTGCGGTAGAACCCGCCCGGGCCGGACCCGCCCCGCCCGCCGCCGGGGCGGGTCCGCCCGGCCGCCGGGACATGAGGGCCCAGCGGGCGAGCGCCCACAGGACCGGGCCGGCCGACAGCACCGAGCCCCTGGAGCCGAGGGAGAAGGCCGAGACGGCCGAGCCGATGGACCCGACCGACAGCACCGAGCCGATGGACAGGGCCGAGGCGGCCGAGCCGATGGACCCGACCGACAGCACCGAGCCGGCGGAGCCGAGGGATCCGACGGACAGGATCGAGCCGGCGGACCCGATGGACAGGATCGAGCCCGTCGACCCGATGGACAGGATCGAGCCCGTCGACCCGATGGACCACAGCGAGTTCTCGTTTTCCGGCATGACGGCAATCATGCTCCATCCACGGACGGCCGTGACCCACCGGGCGTGATCTACAGATGGTCGCGGACGAGACTCCCGAACTCGGTCTCGAACAGGTCGTAGCGGCGCCTGAGCCCGTCACCGGGCCAGTCGCCGGGCAGCAGCCCGGCCGGCAGCAGCGGGTCGGCCAGCAGGTGGCGCAGGGCGGCGGCGGCCAGGGCGAACCGGTCGGCGACGGTGGTCGCCGCGTCGAAGGCCCCCTGCAGCGCCCGCGCGTGCCGGGCCCAGCCGGGGAGATCCCACAGGGATCCCGCCAGCGCGGCGGGGTCCTCCTCCGGGACCGCTCGCAGGAAGGCGCACTGCCCGGCGACGGCGGGGGGCCGGGCCCTGCGCAGGTTGTCCGGCCGCATCCACACGCCCTCGCGGATCTCGGCCAGGCGCAGCGCCGCCATGGCCTCCCGGAGCGCGGCCCGCTCGGCGGCGGGCCGCCGCTCGGCGGTGACGATCGCGACCTCCCAGCCGCCGTCCCAGCGGCGGGTGCCGGGTGAGCGGCTCTCGTCCTGGCGGGCCTGCCGCAGGCGCAGGCGCTCGCTGAGCTCGTAGTGGCCCTCCCGCTGCCCGACGTCGCCCGCGGCGACCATCCGCGACAGCGCGACCCGGACCGTGCCCTCGGGGATGCCGAACAGGGCGCCCACCCGCACCAGGTGGCCGGCTCTCAGCCGCGGGGGATGGGTGCCCAGCAGCGTGCTGAGGATGACCGAACGCGCGGTCATCGGCCGGAGCCCGAGCAGGTCGTCTTCGTACGTCATGCCAACCGCCGAGCTTACTCATCCGCCCGGATATTACATCTTTCCATCATGTGTCGTAGAAGCGTAATGTCCAGGCATGGCTTCCCACCTCATCGAGCCGGTCGACCGGCTGCCCTTCGGCGGCCCGGACAAGGCCCGGCGCTACGCCACCGGGCGCTACCCGGGCGCGGCCGGCCTCAACTGGTACGGTTCAGACCCCACGCTGCGCTTCCTGATGCGCCGCCACCTCGGCGCCGACGCCCTGGAATGGGCGGAGCCGCACCTGCGACGGGCGGGCGCGCTGATGAGCGGCCCCGTCCTGGAGCACGCCGAGGAGACCGACCGGAACCCGCCCCGGCTGGAGAGATACGACCGCTGGGGCCACGAGGTCGGCCGGATCGTCATGCCGCCGTCCTTCGAGGCGGCCCGCAGGGATCTGGTCGCCGGGGCCTTCACCCGCCCGGAGTTCGTCCGGGAGGCCAGGGCCGCCGGGGCCGATCCGGTGACCATGGGGCTGGCCTGGAACTACCTGCTCTACCAGGCCGACATCGGGATGGGCTGCGCGCTCGGCACCGGCGGCGACATGGTGGTGCTGATGGCCGAGGCGTTCGCGCCCCAGGACGTCAAGGAACGGGTCAGGGAGATCTTCGCGGACGGGATGTTCTCCGGCGAGGCCGCGCAGATGTTCACCGAGCGCACCGGTGGCTCCGACCTCGCCGCACTGGAGTCCACCGCCACCCCGGCGGGGGACGCCTGGCGGCTGAACGGCCTGAAGTGGTTCGCTTCCAACGCCAACGGCTCCGCCTTCGTGGTGCTGGCCAAGCCCGAGGGAGGTCCCGACGGCAGCCGGGGCGTGGCGCCCTTCCTCGTGCTGCGCGAGCGCCGTGACGGCGGCCGCAACGGCATCCGTGTCCGCAGGCTCAAGGACAAGCTGGGCACCAGGTCGGTGGCCTCGGCGGAGATCGAGTTCACCGACGCCGAGGCGTTCCTGCTGGCGCCGGGGAGCGGGGACGGCGGCGCCGGCGACGGCAAGGGCCTGGGCCGGATGATGGAGCTGACCAACGGGGCCCGGCTCGGGATCGCCACGATGGGCCTGGGCTGCGCCCGGCGCGCGCTGGTCGAGTCGCTCTGCTACGCCCGCGGCCGCGAGGCCTTCGGCGCGGCCCTCATCGACCAGCCGCTCATGCGTCGCAAGCTGGCCGAGTTGATCGTCGAGGTGGAGGCGGCCCAGGCGCTGGTCTTCGACGGGTTCCACAACAGGCTGCGCCTCGGCCCGGCTCTGATCAAGCTCAGGGCCGCCCGGCTCGGCGTCACCGCGGCCAGCGACGCCATCGAGGTGCACGGCGGCAACGGCTACATCGAGCAGTGGCCGGTCGCCCGCATCCTGCGCGACGCCCAGGTCAACCCGGTGTGGGAGGGCGGTGACAACATCCTCTGCCTGGACGTGCGCCGGGCCGTCGAAAGAGACCAGCACCTGCCGTTCTTCGACCGGCTGGCGGAGGCCGTACGGCACGCGCCGCCCGGCGACGACCCCACCGCGCAGCTGGTGTCGGACCGGATCGAGCGGCTGCGGGAGGCCGTGGGCCTGTGGCGCGGCCTCGACCCGGTCACCGCCGAGGCCAGGCTCTTCCCGCTGGCGCAGTTCATGGCCGACGTCTACGCCGCCGCGCTGCTGCTGGAGCAGGCCGGCTGGGAGCGCCGCGAGCTCGGCACCGACCGCAAGGCGCTGGTCGCCCGACTCTACGCCCGCGCCCACCTCGCCGACCACGGCCCGCTGCGCGGCATCGACCACGTCGCCGAGGACCTCGACCGGTTCAAGGATCTCGCGGACGGGGCCCTCGCCGACGACCGGCCGTGACCGGTCGCCACCGGCCCGCCCCGCCGGTGCCGTCTCCTCCCGCGGCTCAGAGGCCGAAGGCGCTCAGGGTCGCCCAGGCCGAGCCGGCGCCGGCGACGGCTCCGGCGGCGACCTGGGCGGGCGTGTGATGGCTGAGCCGTACCCGGGCCCAGCACACCGCCGCCACGACCAGCGCGCCCGCCGCCAGGGCCGGGACGGCGGGCAGCACCCGGGCGAGCACCACCACGGTGCCCGCCGACACCGCCGCGTGAAAGGAGATCTTCCACCTGAGCGTGATCGGGACCGTCAGCGCGAGCGCGGCCAGCATCGCGGTCACCGTGGCCACCAGCAGCCGGGGCGCGCCGAGGGAGGCCAGCAGCACCAGTGCGGCGAGCACCGCCGCGACCGCCACCAGCAGCGGCCGTGTCCGGCTCGCCCGGTCGACCAGGTGGTGGGAGTCCAGCCGCCCGGAGCGGACCCCGGCCAGGATCACCCCCGCCGGGATCCCGCCGCACAGCGCCGAGGCCACCAGCCCCCATCCGGCGCCGGTCCAGCCGTCGGCCACCAGCCCGATGACCGGGGGCAGCACGATGACCAGCACCTGGGGCGCGAACAGCCCGGTGACCCACCGCGCGGCCCGCTCACCGTGCGCCGCTCCCTGACCGGTCATGCCACTCCCATCGATGCGAGCTCCGCGGCCGGGACCGCCGGGCGGGCGGCCCGGAGGTGGGATCTCCGGGAGCCGCCGCGCCCGGCGGGCGGCGCCCCGGCCGGCGGGCGCGGCGCCCGGCCGGCTCAGTCGTTGGCGTGCAGGGCGCTGTTGAGCTCCACACCGGTGCCCTTGCGGGCGACGACCTCGACGGCGCCGGAGGTGGAGTTGCGGCGGAACAGCAGGCCGGAGGCGCCGGAGAGCTCGGCGGCCTTGACGACCCGGCCGTCCGGCAGGACGACCTTGGTCCCGGCGGTGACGTAGAGGCCGGCCTCCACGACGCAGTCGTCGCCGAGGGAGATGCCGACGCCGCTGTTGGCGCCCAGCAGGCAGCGCTCGCCGATGGCGATGACCTGCTTGCCCCCGCCGGACAGGGTGCCCATGATCGAGGCGCCGCCGCCCACGTCGGAGCCGTCGCCCACGACCACGCCCGCCGAGATACGGCCCTCGACCATGGAGACGCCGAGCGTCCCGGCGTTGAAGTTGACGAAGCCCTCGTGCATCACGGTCGTGCCGGTGGCCAGGTGCGCGCCGAGGCGGACGCGGTCGGCCTCGGCGATCCGGACGCCGGAGGGCATCACGTAGTCGACCATCCGGGGGAACTTGTCCACGCCGTAGACGGTCACCTGGCCGCGGGCGCGCAGGCGCAGCCGTACGGCCTCGAAGCCCTCGACGGGGCACGGGCCGTGGTTGGTCCACACCACGTTGCTCAGCACGCCGAACAGGCCGTCGAGGTTCAGCCCGTGCGGCTGGACCAGGCGGGTCGAGAGCAGGTGGAGGCGGAGGTAGGCGTCGTGGGCGTCGGCGGGCGCCTCCGACAGCTTGGCGATCCCGGTGCGCACCGCGACCACCTCCACCCCGCGGTCCTCGTCCGGGCCGAGCAGCGCGGCGACCGCGGAGCCGAGCGCCTCGACGGCCTCCTCCGGGGTCAGCCGCCGGGTGCCCGGCGAGGACGGCTCCCCCAGCTGGGGGGAGGGGAACCAGGTGTCGAGCACGGTCCCGTCGGGGGTGATGGTCGCGATGCCGGCACCGTGAGCGCCTGAGTTCTGTGCTGCTGTGTTCACGCCGACCAAGCCTAGTCAAAACCGGTGCAATGGCAGCACGCCCCGGGAGCGTTGGGCGTGTGCCGTGTCGCGGGGGTCATTAGCGTGGCCGCCATGTTGCACGGCATCGATGTGTCGAACTGGCAGGGCGCCGTCGACTGGGACCACCATGCCAACAACGGGATCTCCTTCGCCTTCGCCAAGGCGACGGAGGGGAGCACCTTCAGCGACGCGTGGTTCGCCCGGAACTGGACCGGGATGCGGGAGAACTGGCTCGTCTGCGGGGCCTACCACTTCGCCCGCCCCGCCGGTGACCCGGAGAAGCAGGCGGCGCACTTCCTGGCGGCCGTGCGGCGGGCGGGCGGCCTGCACCGCGGCGACCTGCTCGCGCTCGACCTGGAGACCAACGACCACCAGCCTCCGCGCCGGGTGGCCGGTTTCGCCCGCCGCTGGTGCCAGGCCGTCACCGCCAGGGCCGGGGTGCGGCCGGTGATCTACACCTTCCTGACGTTCGCGCTGAACGGCAACTGCGCCGGGCTGGAGGGCTATCCCCTCTGGATCGCCGCGCCCAACAACCCGCAGGGCAGGCCGGACGTGCCGGGACCGTGGAACAGATGGACCATCCACCAGCACTCCCACACGCCTGTGGACCGCAACGTCTTCCGGGGCACCCGGGCCGAGCTGACCTCGCTGGGCTACCACCGGCGGCGTGATGCCTGAGATATCCCGTGACGGACACCGGTAGCATCGGTTGCTAGACCCGAACGTCACCGTCTCTCAGGGAGCAACCGTGTCCGCCGTGCCAGAACTACGTATCACCCTCGCCGGAGCCGAGCGTGTGGTGGCGGAGGGCACGACGTACGGCGACGCGCTCCAGGCCGACGGCCGCTCCGTGGTCGCCGCCCGTGCCAACGGCGAGCTGAAGGACCTCGCGGCCCCCGTCGCCGAGGGCGACGTGGTCGAGCCGGTCGCGGTCGACAGCGCCGACGGCCGGGCGATCGTGCGCCATTCCACCGCGCACGTCATGGCCCAGGCCGTCCAGGAGCTGTTCCCCGAGGCCAAGCTGGGCATCGGCCCGCCCGTCGAGAACGGCTTCTACTACGACTTCGACGTCAAGAACCCCTTCACCCCCGACGACCTCAAGCGCGTCGAGAAGCGCATGCGCGAGATCGTCAAGCAGGGGCAGCGCTTCTCCCGCAGGCCCGTCTCCGACGAGGACGCGCGCGAGGAGCTGGCGGACGAGCCCTACAAGCTGGAGCTGATCGGTCTCAAGGGCGGCGCGAACGCCGACGACGGGTCCGATGTGGAGGTCGGCGGCGCCGAGCTGACCATCTACGACAACCTCGACCCGAAGACCGGCGACCTGTGCTGGAAGGACCTGTGCCGCGGCCCGCACGTGCCGACCACCCGGTCCATCCCGGCCTTCAAACTGATGCGCTCCGGTGGCGCCTACTGGCGGGGCAGCGAGAAGAACCCGCAGCTCCAGCGGATCTACGGCACCGCCTGGGAGTCCCGCGAGCGCCAGGACGAATACCTCCACCTGCTGGAGGAGGCCGAGAAGCGCGACCACCGCAAGCTGGGCGCCGAGCTCGACCTGTTCTCCTTCCCCGACGAGCTGGGTTCGGGCCTGCCGGTCTTCCACCCCAAGGGCGGCGTGATCCGCCGGGTCATGGAGGACTACTCACGGCGCCGGCACGAGGAGGCGGGTTACTCCTTCGTCAACACCCCGCACATCACCAAGGACAACCTCTACAAGACCTCCGGCCACCTGGAGTGGTACGCCGACGGCATGTTCCCGCCCATGGAGCTCGAGGGCGCCAACTACTACCTCAAGCCGATGAACTGCCCGATGCACAACCTGATCTTCAGGGCGCGCGGGCGGTCCTACCGCGAGCTGCCGCTGCGACTGTTCGAGTTCGGCACCGTCTACCGCTACGAGAAGTCCGGCGTCATCCACGGCCTGACCCGCGTCCGCGGCCTGACCCAGGACGACGCGCACATCTACTGCACCCGCGAGCAGATGCGCGACGAGCTCAAGTCGCTGCTCAGGTTCGTCCTCGACCTGCTGCGCGACTACGGCCTCAACGACTTCTACCTCGAGCTGTCGACCAAGGACCCGGTCAAGTTCGTCGGCACCGACGAGGACTGGGAGGAGGCCACCGAGACGCTGCGCGAGGTCGCCGAGTCGGAGAAGCTGGAGCTCGTCATGGACCCGGGCGGGGCGGCGTTCTACGGGCCGAAGATCTCCGTGCAGGCCCGCGACGCCATCGGCCGTAGCTGGCAGATGTCGACCATCCAGCTCGACTTCAACCTCCCGCAGCGCTTCGAGCTGGAGTTCCAGTCGTCCGACGGCTCGCGGCAGCGGCCCATCATGATCCACCGGGCGCTGTTCGGCTCGATCGAGCGCTTCTTCGGCGTCCTGGTCGAGCACTACGCCGGCGCCTTCCCTCCGTGGCTCGCCCCGGTGCAGGTCGTCGGCATCCCGATCGCCGAGGCCCACGCGCCCTACCTGCAGGACCTGGCCAAGAAGGCCCGCGAGCGGGGTGTCCGGATCGAGGTCGACGCCTCCGACGACCGGATGCAGAAGAAGATCCGCAACGCGCAGAAGTCCAAGGTGCCCTTCATGCTCCTGGCGGGTGACGAAGACATCGCCAACGGCGCGGTCTCCTTCCGCTTCCGCAACGGTGAGCAGAAGAACGGCGTGCCGGTCGACGAGGCGATCAACGAGATCGTCGACGCGATCGAGCGCCGCGTCCAGGTCTGACCCGCGACCGCGGGCAGGGTTCCGCGGCGAACGGTACGGCGGGCCGCCACAGGTGGCCCGCCGTACCTCTTCCGGCGCCGCTGCCGGCCGGGCAGGCGCCCGGGGACGGCCGCCGAGCGGCCACCGGCCCCGACGGGTGCCCGGAGCGCGGTCCGGGACCGCTCGCTCAGGGACCGGTGGCGCCGCGCGCAGGCCGCTCCCGGGGCCGGCGGCCCCGTCTCAGGACTCGGCGGGCGCCTCCGGGACGTCCTCGCCGGGCAGGCGGACGTCCTCCACGTCGACGTTGACCTCGACGACCCGCATGCCCAGCATGCGGCTGACCGTGCGGGCCACGTTGGTCTTGACCTCGTTGGCCACGTCCATCACCACGTGCCCGTACTCCGCGATGATCGCCACGTCCACCGCGACCGTGCGGTCCTGGACATGGGCACTCACGCCCGGGGTGCCGCGCCTGGCCCGGGCGCCGGCGCGCCCGCGCACCGGCTCCACCGCGTCGGGCAGGCCCGTGCCCAGGCCGGCGACGCCGGCCACCTCGAGGGCGGCGAGGGCGGCGACCTTCTCCACGACCTCGTCGGCCACCTTGATCCGTCCCTTGACCACGGCCGCGGCGACCGGCTCGGCCACGGCGACCGGCTTGGCGACCGGCTCGGCCACGGCGACCGGCTCAACGACCGGCTCAACGACCGGCTCGGCCACGGCGACCGGCTCGGGGTCGGGAAGCGGGGGGACGGAGGAGATGGGGGGCGTGGACAGGCTCAGCGAGAACGGGCGGACGGCGGTCGTCTCAGCGGGAGAGTCGGTCTCCTCGGTGATGTCCTCGATGGAGACGTCGGTCATGGGGTGCTCCTCGGCTGTTGATGGTCACGCTCGCTGGGATTCTGCCGGAAATCCGCACCATTTGTCGGCTGAGGCCGATTAGCGGGCGTTATGAGTGGTTGCGCGGCGGCGGGCGGCCGACCGTCCCGGGCGGCGCCACCCGGCCCGGGCACCCCGCGCCGGACGGCCCGGCGGGGCCGCGCGCGCGGCGGGAGGCGCCAGAGCGGACGGATCCGCTTGGCAATATGCTGATCGCCATGAACGAAGAGCCAGCGGCGCAGCACGGGGCAGGGACGCCGGACGCGTTCGAAAGACTCTGGACTCCTCATCGGATGGCCTACATCAAGGGCACGAACAAGCCGACCGGCCCGGGCCCGGGCGACGGCTGCCCGTTCTGCGAGATCCCCAAGATGAGCGACGAGGAAGGGCTGATCATCGCCCGCGGCGGCTCGGTCTTCGCGGTGCTCAACCTCTACCCGTACAACTCCGGCCACCTGATGGTCTGCCCCTACCGGCACGTCGCGGACTACGCCGACCTGGACGACGGCGAGACCGCCGAGCTCGCCGACTTCACCAAGCGGGCGCTGGCCGCCCTGCGCAAGGCCAGCGGCGCGCAGGGCTTCAACGTGGGCATGAACCTCGGCGGCGTGGCGGGCGCGGGCATCGCCGCCCACCTGCACCAGCACGTGGTGCCCCGCTGGGGCGGGGACACCAACTTCATGCCGGTGGTCGGCCACACCAAGGTGCTGCCTCAGCTGCTCCGCGACACCAGGGAGCTGCTGGCCGACTCCTGGCCCGCCTCGCCGTAGCCCACCGTGCCGTCGCGCAGGGCCTTGAGGCCCACCGACAGCATGAGCGGCACGCCCAGGGCCAGCGCCATCGACAGCACGGCCGCGCCCGAGTCGTTGACCAGCATCCCGACCACCCCGCTGACCAGGGTGCCGATCAGGCCGGCCTGCAGGGCGGGGGAGTGGGCGAACGCGGCGGGCAGCACCCCGGCGCTGGCCGCCCCGGGCCGCAGCAGCGCGTAGACCAGGAACGCGACGGCGGCGATCACGATCGGCATCAGGTTGGGGCTGAGCAACGTCCCCAGCATCGCGCCCAGCTTGCGGCCGATGACCTCCATCGCCTCGCCGGTGAACACCTGGCCGACGAAACGGCCCAGATGCGTCTGGGAGCCGGGCGGGCGCCGGTAGTCGAGATAGGCGATGGCCATCACGGTGACGCCGCCCACCACGCAGAAGGCGCCCAGCTTGACGATCGAGACCCGCCTGCCCGCGATCAGCAGCGCGGTCACCGCGATGCCGGGCACGAAGGCGATCACGCCGCCGAAGTCGCTGCCCACCCCCGGCCAGCCGCCCAGGATCATCGCCGAGCAGCCCATCACCGTCACGACGGCGACCGCCAGTGCCCTGCGGCCCCGGCCCGCCGGCCGGTGCGCGATCGTGGTGGCCAGCAGCAGCACCGAGGTGGCGAAGAGGGCGAAGGGGATGTTTCCCAAGCCGTAGTAGCGCGCGCCGACCACGGCGGTGTAGCCCATCACGCTGTTGAGCTGCAGGGTCGTCCCCGTCAGCAGGTCACCGGCGAGCACCGCCGCGGTGACCCCCGCCACGACGGCCAGCGGCCCGAGCGGGCGGCGCCGCCAGGGGCCGGCCAGGGCCAGCGCGGCCAGCGCGAGCGCCAGGACGACGATCCCGCCGACCAGGGCGGCCACCGGCGCCCCGCCGCGGTGCCAGGGGGTGAGGTTGACCAGGTAGGTCGACACGGGCACGGACGCGAGCGCCAGCGCGGCCACCCGGATCCCGCCGAGCCCCCGCCTGCGGCGCATCAGCAGGAACGCGGTCAGGTAGAAGACGACCTGGAGCACCGCGACGGTGGTGAAGAAGATCCCGCCCACCCTCCTGACCGTCTGCCCGGCCACGTCGGCGTCGACCAGCCCGGCCTTGGCCGCCTCCGTGCCGCCGGTCCGGTCCCCGCCCGCCTGCCAGGGCGCGCCGACCACGGAGGGCGGTGTGGGGATACCCGCCGCGGCGAGCATCGTGGCGGTGATGTCCGGCAGGATCGTGATGTCCGCGCGGTGCGTGGAGGCCGCCCCCAGGGACCGGCCCGAGGCGTCGGCGGCGCGCATCATGGCCACCCGCAGGTGCGGCACAGGCCCGTGGTCGGCCAGCCCCGCCAGCAGCACGGTGGTCTCCCCGGGCAGCGCGTCCAGCACCGCCCCCGCCTTGGCGTCGGCCAGCCGCAGCGCGTCCGCCCGCTGCTCGGGGGTGAGCGCCTCCTCGGCGTCGGGCAGCCGCCCGCCGGCCACATACGGAGTGATCAGGTCGTCGACGTCCACGGCGATCACCCGGCACTCGGTGAGCGCGCCTGGAGCGATCTGCGCGGGGGAGGGGGCGTAGCGGTCCACCTTCCCCGCCCGGTCGGCCAGCGCCAGCGCCGCGCCGGGACCGACCGCGGAGGTGCACTGCCCGGCGGCGTGCACCGCCTCGCCGAGCGTCCCGGCGTTCTTCTGCCGGGCGACCTCGTGCAGGTAGGCGTAGCCGGGGATGACCGCGCCGGCCGTGCCGGGGTCGGGCGCCGGCGGGAGCCCGCAGCCGTAGCCGACCGCGGACCTGGTCCCGGCCGACACCGTCAGCCACCCGTCATAGGGGCAGGTCACCCGGCCGACCGCGCGGACCGACAGCGAGCCGAGCGCGCTCTGACCGGCCAGCCGCCACAGGTTGGGGGTGCCCTCGGGGCTGAGGTCGCTCCACTGCAGGCCGGGGACGCCGATCAGCGCCACCCGCCCGCTCGCGGATGCGTCGGCCTGCGCCGCCGCCGGCCAAAGCACACTCAGGACCAGCGCAAACGCGGCAAGCGTCCGCCTCACTGGTGACCTCCCCAGACCTCGCCCAAATGCTGGCACCGTAGGGGAACATTGTCCCTCCGTCCAGCGGATCCGATGATCGGCCCGGTGCCGGGCGCGCCGGGGCCCGGCGCCGGCTCACCTCAGGGGGCGGCCTTGACCGGCGCGCTCTCGTTGTGCAGGCGGTCGAGGGAGGTGACGAGGTAGGCGCCGCCGCCCGCGGCGGCGAAGGTCTGGCGCTCGCCGCCCGCCGCGGGCACGACCGCCACCAGGTTGCGGGCGTCGGCGGTGGCGCACTCGCCGACCTTGCCGGAGGGGATCTGGTAGACCGCGTAGGAGCGGGCCCCGGCGGAGGACTTCCAGCTGAGCTCGGTGCCCTGGAGCCTCACCTCGGCGGGCTGGGCGGGGGCCTGGCCGCCGAGGTCCTTCATCAGGGGCAGCAGCGCCGGGTGGGAGTAGTGGCTCTTGACGATCCGGTCCAGCACGCCCAGCGGGTTGGTCAGCAGTTGCTTGGCGTTGAAGTAGACATCGCCCTCGACCTGCTTGTGCTTGCGGTTCTGGGTGAGGTGGGAGGGCAGCTCGCCGGGGTCGGTCCAGGCGGGGGTGTCGGTGCTGCCCACCCGGTAGAGGGCCTGGCCGATGTAGAGCTGCACGCCGGTGCCCTTGACCTCCTTGGCCCACCACGGCATCAGCACGTCGTAGTCGGCGGCCTTGAACCCGCGCGGCCAGTAGAGCTGCGGCGCCACGTAGTCGACGGTGCCCTTGCGGATCCAGTGCCGGGCGTCGGCGTAGATGGCGTCGTAGGCGGACATGCCGCCGGTGGCCGAGCCGGTGGGGTCCTCGGACTTGTTGCGCCAGATCCCGAACGGGCTGATGCCGAACTTCACGTACTGCTTGGTCTCGTGCACGGCCTTGTCGACCTGGGCGATCAGCTTGTTGACGTTGCCGCGCCGCCAGTCGGCCAGGCTCTCGCCCTTGCCGTACTTGCGGTGGGCGGCGCCGTCGGCGAACTGCGCGCTCCCGGCCGGGTAGGGGTAGAAGTAGTCGTCGAAGTGGACCCCGTCGACGTCGTAGCGCTGGACGACGTCCTTGACGACCGCGGTGACGTGGTCGCGGACCGCGGGCAGGCCCGGGTTGTAGTAGACCAGGCCCGCGTGCTTGACGATCCAGTCGGGGTGGACGCGGGCCGGGTGGCTGGCCGGGAGCTTGTTCACCTCGCCGTCGTAGGAGGCGCGGTAGGGGTTGAACCAGGCGTGGAACTCCAGCCCGCGCTTGTGGGCCTCGGCGACCAGGAAGGGCAGCGGGTCCCAGCCGGGGTCCTTGCCGGCCCGCCCGGTCAGATACTGCGACCAGGGCTCCAGCGCCGACTTGTAGACGGCGTCGGAGGCCGGGCGGACCTGGACGAACACCGCGTTGAGCCGGCGCTTGACCGCGCTGTCGAGGATCCTGACGTATTCGGCCTGCTGCTTGGCGACGGACAGGCCGGTCCGCGAGGGCCAGTCGATGTTCTTGACCGTGGCGATCCAGACGCCGCGCAGCTGCCGCTTGGGATAGTCCGCCCTGGGCTTGCAGGAGGCGGGCGCGGTGGTCGCGGCCCGGTCGGCGGGCGCGGCGGTCGCGGCGGGCACGCGCTTGTGGGCCGTGGGCTTGGTCACCGCGGCGTCCGGGCCGAAGGCGTAGGCGGCGCCGGTGGTGGCGACGGCGAGGACGGCGGCGGCGAGCAAAGGGCGTCCGGTTCGCATGGTTCCTCAGTGTGGCATCGGGACCGTGGTGCTTCGGCCGGAAAAAAGAAATCGTTTCGTGACGTCACCGTTACTTGGGTAACTTTTTGGGAGGCGTGATCCGGACGGTTCACGCCTCCCGACGGACGATCAACCGGCGACCTTGTCCACCAGATGGGGCGGGAGCGGTTCATAACGCAGGAAGGTGCGCTGGAAGGTCCCCGTGCCGTGTGACATCGATCTCAGGTCGATGGCGTAGCGGGTGATCTCCAGCTCGGGCACCTCGGCCCGGACGAGGGTGCGGCCGACGCCGACCTGCTCGGTGCCCAGGACCCGGCCCCGGCGCGACGACAGGTCGGACATCACCGCGCCGACGTGGTCGTCGGAGACCAGCACGGCCACCTCGTCGACCGGCTCCAGCAGCAGGGTCGGCACCTTCGCCGCGGCCTC
The DNA here is from genome assembly GCF_055586905.1 of Streptosporangium sp. NPDC048886. NCBI lineage: Bacteria > Bacillati > Actinomycetota > Actinomycetes > Streptosporangiales > Streptosporangiaceae > Streptosporangium > Streptosporangium sp. NPDC048886. The sequence goes on along the minus strand of NZ_JBVJHH010000011.1, from coordinate 65,770 downwards.
CTTCAGCGCGAGCGCCCCGGCGATCTGGAAGGCCATGTCGGAGGAGTCGACCGAGTGGGCCTTGCCGTCGTACAGCGTCACCCGCACGTCCACCATGGGGTATCCGGCCACCACGCCGCGCTGCATCTGGGTGCGCACGCCCTTCTCCACCGAGGGGATGAACTGGCGCGGCACCACACCGCCGACGATCTTGTCCACGAACTCGAAGCCTCCGCCCGAGGGCAGCGGCTCGACCTCCAGGTGGCAGATGGCGTACTGCCCGTGGCCGCCGGTCTGCTTGACGTTGCGTCCCAGGGCCTGGCAGCGGCCGCCGAAGGTCTCCCGGAGCGGGACCCGCAGGTCGACCTTCTCCACCTCGACGCCGTGCCGCTTGCTCAGCCGGTCCAGCAGGACGTCGGCGTGGGCCTCGCCCATGCACCACAGCACGAGCTGCCGGGTCTCGGCGTTGTTCTCCAGCCGGAGCGTGGGGTCCTCGGCGACCAGCCGCTGCAGGGCCAGGCCCAGCTTGTCGTCGTCGGCCTTGGACCTGGCCTGGATCGCCACCGGCAGCAGCGGCTCGGGCATCGTCCAGGAGGTCATCAGCAGCGGCCGGTCCTTGTCGGAAAGGGTGTCGCCGGTCTCCGCGCGCGACAGCTTGGCCACCGCGACGATGTCGCCGGCCACGCATTTGGCGGTCGTGCGCTGGAGCTTGCCCAGGGGGGAGGACAGCGCGCCGATGCGCTCGTCCACGTCGTGGTCCTCGTGACCGCGGTCGGCCATCCCGTGCCCCGAGACGTGCACGGTCATGTCGGGGCGCAGCGTCCCGGAGAACACCCGCACCAGGCTGATCCGGCCCACGTAGGGGTCGCTGGTGGTCTTGACCACCTCGGCCACGAGCGGTCCGTCGGGGTCGCAGGTGATGCCGGTGACCGGTTCGCCGTCGATCGAGGTGATCTCCGGCAGCGGGTGCTCCAGAGGAGAGGGGAATCCCTGGGTGATGAGTTCGAGGACCTCCGTCGCGCCCACCCCGGCCCCGGTGGCCAGCACCGGGTAGAAGCCGCCGCGCGCGACCGCCTTCTCCAGGTCGTCGATGAGGACCTTGGTGTCGATGTCCTCCCCGGAGAGGTAACGGTCCATCAGGGACTCGTCCTCGCTCTCCTGGATGATCCCCTCGATCAGGGCGCCGCGGTACTGCTCGATCTGGTCCTGGTAGGAGGGCCCCGGGGCGTTCTCGCTGCGGGAGCCGGTGGCGTAGTTGTAGAACTTCTGGGTCAGCAGCCCGATCAGGCCGTTCATCCGGCCGTTGGTGACCACCGGGAGATACAGCGGGGCCACGCCCTCGCCGAAGAGGTCCTGGCAGGCGGCGAGGGCCTCCTCGAAGTCGGCTCTCTGGTGGTCGATCTTCGTGATCACGACCGCCCGCGGCATCCCGACGGTCGCGCACTCCTCCCACAGCATCCGGGTCAGGCCGTCCACGCCCTCGGACGCCGAGACCACGAACAGCGCCGCGTCGGCCGCGCGCAGCCCGGCGCGCAGGTCGCCGACGAAGTCGGCGTAGCCGGGGGTGTCGAGCAGGTTGATCTTGATGTCGTTGTGGACCAGCGGGGCCACGGTCAGGTTCACCGAGCGCTGCTGGCGCACCTCCACCTCGTCGAAGTCGCTGACGGTGCTGCCGTCCTCGACCCGGCCGGGCCGCTGGACGGTCCGGGTGGCGGCCAGGAGCGCCTCCACCAGAGTCGTCTTCCCCGCACCGGAATGGCCGACCAGCACGACGTTCCTCACCATGTCCGGCCGGTCGGCCGCAGGCGCCCTCCCCGCGGCTCCCGCTGCCCCGCCGGTTGCTTTCTCTGCCACGTCGCCTCCCGCGTCGTTGCCGGAGCGCGGCCAGGTGCGGCCACACCCTCGGGTCCGCTGCCGCGTCCATACACCGCAAGGACGCGGTCTGTTCACCAAATACCCATGTGGCGGATATCACAAGAGGTCCGGGCCGATCCGCCTGCGGGGCGTTGGATACGCGCCCACATGCCGTTTGGCCTACGATCGGAGCGCGATGCTGAAACTTCTGCGCCCCGCCGTCACCCGAGTTCTGACCCCCCTGGGCAGGGCGCTTGCCCGCCGGGGGATCAGCCCCAACGTGGTCACCACGGTCGGCACGCTCGGCACCGTCGCCGCGGCCCTCTTCTTCTACCCCCGAGGAGACTTGTTCCCCGGCACGCTTGTGATCACGTTTTTCGTGCTGGCCGACCTTCTCGACGGGGTGATGGCCAGGATGACGGGGCCCGGCAGCGTCTGGGGCGCCTTCCTCGACTCCACCCTCGACCGGGTGGGCGACGCCGGGATCTTCTCGGGGCTGGCGATCTGGCTCACGGTGAGCGGCCAGTGGGTGCTGGCGGGGGTGGCACTGTTCTGCCTGGTCACCGGGGCGCTGGTGTCCTATGTCAAGGCCAGGGCCGAGGGCCTGGGCATGACGTGCGACGTCGGCGTCGCCGAACGGCCCGAGCGCCTGGTCGTCGGGCTGGTCGCCACCGGCATCGCGGGTCTCGGCGTGCCCTACATCCTGGCGGCGGGGCTCTGGCTGCTCGCCGTCGCCAGCGCGGTCACCGTCGCCCAGCGCCTGCTGCACGTCCGCCGCCAGGCCGTCTCCGTCCCGCCCCAGACCCTCCGCTGATCGGGAGAGCGATGACCGACAAGCCGTCCCTGCAGGATCGTCTCGTCGCGGCCGGGTTCGGCGCCGGCTGGACGCTCGTGCCCCGCCTCCCCGAACGCCTCACCGCCTGGGCCTTCCGCGAGGCCGCCGACCGGCTGTGGAAGCGCCGCGGGACGTCGGTGCTCCGGCTGGAGGCCAACCTCGCCCGGGTCAAGGGCGCCTCGCCGGGCGATCCGGCGATCCGGGAGCTGAGCCGCGAGGGCATGCGCTCCTACTTCCGTTACTTCCACGAGGTGTTCCGGCTGCCCTCCATGTCCGCCGGGGAGATCCTCTCCCGCGTGCACGTCGTCGGCGACGGGCCGGTCTACGACAACCTCGCCAAGGGGCGCGGCGTGATCCTGGCCCTGCCGCACATGGGCAACTGGGACCACGCGGGCGCCTGGTTCGTCGCCAGGGGGCACCCGTTCACCACCGTCGCCGAGCGGCTCAGGCCCGAGTCGCTGTTCCACCGCTACACCGCCTTCCGCGAGGGGCTGGGCATGGAGGTGCTGCCGCTCACCGGCGGGGACGGCCACACCTTCGGCGTCCTGTCGCAGCGGCTGCGGGCCGGCCGGCCGATCGCGCTGCCCGCCGAGCGCGACCTGACCGCCAAGGGCGTCGAGGTGCAGTTCTTCGGCGCGGCCACGCGCATGCCCGCCGGGCCCGGCCTGCTGGCGGTGCACACCGGGGCCGCGCTGATCCCGGTGATCCCCTACTTCGAGGGGCGCGACTGGGGGCTGCACTTCCACGACGAGATCGCGGTCCCCGCCGAGGGCACCCGGAAGGAGAAGGCGGCCGCCGTAACGCAGGATCTGGCCACCGTCTTCGAGAAGGGCATCGCCGAGCGCCCCCAGGACTGGCACATGCTCCAGCGGCTCTGGCTCGAGGATCTGGAGCCGCGCGGATGAGGCACGGGCGGGCCCCGCAAGATATGCGCGATATGCGCGATATGCACGAAGAATGGTGAGGGGACGATGCGGCGCGACCGGGTCCGGCGCGGCGAGCGCGGCCGAGCACGCCCTCCGCGGAGCGGGCGAGGGGTGGTGAGGGAGCGATGAGGATCGGCATCGTATGTCCCTACATGTGGGACGTTCCGGGCGGCGTGCAGGTGCACATCCGCGATCTCGCCGAGGCTCTGATGGAGGACGGTCACCAGGTCCAGGTGATCGCGCCGGCCGGCGACGACGCGTCGCTGCCCTCATACGTGACCTCGGTGGGCCGCGCGGTCCCCGTCCCCTTCAACGGGTCGGTGGCCAGGATGTCGTTCGGGTTCCTGTCGGCCAACCGAGTACGCCGCTGGGTGCGGGAGGGCCGTTTCGACGTGCTCCACGTCCACGAGCCGTTCATCCCCTCGGTGGGGCTGCTGGCCTGCTGGGTGGCCAGGGGGCCGATCGTGGGCACCTTCCACGCCTCCTACGGACGCTCCCGGGCCTTCTCGGTCGCGTCCCCGGTGATCACGAGCGCGCTGGAGAAGATCACCGCCCGGATCGCCGTCTCCGACGCGGCCAGGAAGACCCTGGTGGAGTTCATCGGCGGTGACGCCGTGCTCATCCCCAACGGGGTGACGGTCGGCCGCTACAGCGAGGCCGAGCCGCTGCCCGGCTGGGACGCCGGGGAGGTGATCGGCTTCCTCGGCCGGATGGACGAGCCCCGCAAGGGCCTGCCGGTGCTGCTGGAGGCGTTCGGCCTGCTGGCGGCCGAGCGGCCCGAGCTGCGCCTGCTCATCGCCGGGCCCGGCGACGAGCAGGAGGTGCTGGGCCGGGTCCCGGCCCGCTTCCACGACCGGATCGGCCTGCTCGGCATGGTCAGCGAGGAGGACAAGGTCCGCGCCTACCACTCGGTGGACGTCTTCTGCGCGCCCAACCTGGGCGGGGAGAGCTTCGGCATCGTGCTCACCGAGGCGATGTCGGCCGGTGCCGCGATCCTGGCCAGCGACATCCCGGCCTTCCGCAAGGTTCTCGACGACGGCCAGGCCGGGGCGCTGTTCGAGACCGGCGACGCCGGCTCGCTCGCCCGCGAGGCCGCCGCGCTGCTCGACGACCCCGGACGCCGGGCCAAGCTGTCGCAGGAGGCCCGCGAGGCCGTCCGGAAATACGACTGGTCCACGGTCGCCCGCGACGTCCTGCGTGTCTACGAGACCGTGGCCAGCACGGCCGGGGTGGAGGAGGACGACGCGCCGTGACCGCGACGCTGATCCTGCTGGTGGGCGCGCTCGTGCTGCTCACCGCCGTCTACATCTCCTGGCGGGCGGGCCGGCTGGACCGGCTCCACATCCGGCTGGAGCTGGCCCGCGAGACCCTGGACGCCGCCCTGGTGCGGCGGACCGCCGTCTGTCTGGAGCTGGCGGCCTCCCGCGTCCTGGACCCGGCGACGAGCCTGGTGCTGGCCGCGGCGGCCCACGAGGCCCGTACGGCCGGGCCCGAGGAGCGCGAGCACGCCGAGAGCGACCTGTCGCGCACCCTGCGGGCGGTGGCCGACCAGGAGCGTTTCCGCGACCGGCTGGCCGCCACCCCGGCCGGCCCCGACCTGCTGGAGGAGCTCGGCGCCGCGGTGGCCAAGGTGCTCTACTCGCGCCGTTTCTACAACAACGCGGTCGGCGTGACCCGCACCGCCCAGCGCCGCTGGCTGGCCCGCACCCTGCGGCTGGCCGGGCACACGGAGTATCCGGACTTCTTCGAGATCGACGACGCGCCCCCGCAGTCCCTCGCCGCCGAATAGGGTGCGTAACGGGACCAGGTGTCCGGCAGGTGAATAGGGCGCACACAAAGTGGGGTATCCGGCAAGTCGGGCAGAGGTAAGCTCTTGGGCGTTTCAGGGCCGATTTGAGGAGATGAGCCGTGCGGGTGCCCCGGATGATCGCCGTCACGCTGGCGGGAGCGGCCGTTCTCGCGCCGGCCGCGGCCTGTTCCTCGGACGAGCCCGCTCCTGGGAAGAACGCGCAGGCGGCCACCGCTCCGCCCGAGACCGCGGCCCCCACCCCGGAGCCGACCCACCCCTTCACGGGCCTGCCCGGAGCGGCCCGCAGGGCGGTGCTCGCGGCGAAGATCGAGAACACCTCGGCCGGCAAGCCGCAGCTCGGGCTCAAGAGCGCCGACATCGTCTACGTCGAGCAGGTCGAGGCGGGGCTGACGCGTCTCATGGCGATCTTCTCCTCGAAGATCCCGCCCAAGATCGGTCCGGTCCGCAGCGCCCGGATCTCCGACATGCACATCGTGCCGCAGTTCGGCAAGCCGGCCTTCGCCTACTCGGGCGCGCAGACCAAGATGCTCCCCATCATCGCGCAGTCGTCGCTGTTCGACGTCTCCGACAGCAGGGCCCCGGGCGCCTACTTCCGCCAGCCCGGCCGCTACGCCCCCTACAACCTGTTCGCCGACACCAAGCGGCTGCTGGCCCAGGCGCCCAAGGCGAGCAGGGCCAAGGACGTCGGCTTCACCTTCGGCGACGCCCCCGAGGGGGGCGTGCCCAAGAAGGCGTTCAGCGTGAAATACCCGGCCGCCCGCTTCACCTTCGCCTGGTCGGAGCCGGCCGGCAAGTGGCTGATCTGGCAGGACGGCAAGAAGGACATGGCGGCCGAGGGCGGCCAGCTCGGCGCGCCCACGATCGTCGTGCAGTACACCAAGACCGAGCGCTCGGAGTTCCACGACAAGAACCAGAGCTACACGCCCCTGGTGCACAGCACCGGCAAGGGGAGCGCGATCGTGCTCCGCGACGGCCAGGCGTTCAAGGCCAGGTGGTCGCGTGAGACGGAGGAGGACGGCACCGTCTTCACCACCGAGGCGGGGGATCCGATGAACTTCGCGCCCGGCCAGGTGTGGGTCGTCCTGGCCGCCCGCCGGCCGGTCATCCCCTGATCTCCCGGCCGCGCCCCGGTCCGGCGGCCCTTCCGGCCGCCGCTTCTCCCTCCGGAACGTCCAGGGAGTCTGTCCAATAGCGGCAAGATGGTGGGTAAATGGGGACAAGATGGCGTGTAAGGGGAAGGTGGATCAGCACCTAACATGGAGGTGTGGTGGCCGCCCTCACGGGCGGCCCGTGATCCGCAACCAGCCGTCGTGAGGTAGAGACCGTGTCCAGCAGCACGCCCGAAGTCACCGAGACCGCCGTCACCGGAACCGCCCGGGTGAAGCGCGGCATGGCAGAGATGCTCAAGGGCGGCGTCATCATGGACGTCGTCAACGCCGAGCAGGCCAAGATCGCCGAGGACGCCGGTGCCGTCGCCGTCATGGCGCTCGAGCGGGTCCCCGCCGACATCCGCGCCCAGGGCGGCGTCTCCCGGATGAGCGACCCCGACATGATCGACGGCATCATCTCCGCCGTCTCGATCCCGGTCATGGCCAAGGCCCGCATCGGCCACTTCGTCGAGGCCCAGGTGCTCCAGTCGCTCGGCGTCGACTACGTCGACGAGTCCGAGGTGCTGACCCCCGCCGACTTCGCCAACCACATCGACAAGTGGCAGTTCACCGTGCCCTTCGTCTGTGGCGCGACCAACCTGGGCGAGGCGCTGCGCCGCATCACCGAGGGCGCGGCGATGATCCGCTCCAAGGGCGAGGCCGGCACCGGCGACGTCTCCAACGCCACCACCCACATGCGCAAGATCCGGGGCGAGCTCAAGCGGCTGTCCTCGCTGCCCGAGGACGAGCTGTTCGTGGCGGCCAAGGAGCTGCAGGCGCCGTACGAACTGGTGGCCGAGGTCGCCAAGACCGGCAAGCTGCCGGTCGTGCTCTTCACCGCCGGCGGCATCGCCACCCCGGCCGACGCGGCGATGATGATGCAGCTCGGCGCCGAGGGCGTGTTCGTCGGCTCGGGCATCTTCAAGTCCGGCAACCCGGCCCAGCGCGCCGCCGCGATCGTCAAGGCCACCACCTTCTACGACGACCCGGACGTCATCGCCAAGGTCTCCCGCGGCCTGGGCGAGGCCATGGTCGGCATCAACGTCGACGACATCCCGGCCCCGCACCGCCTGGCCGAGCGCGGCTGGTAGGAAATTTCAGAAAAGGCGGCATCCGTGAAGGATGCCGCCTTTTCTGTGTCCGGAAAAGTTCACTCCGCGGCCATGATCCTCCGCGAGGCTGGCGGGCGTACGCGCCCGATCCCCCTCGGAGGCCCCCATGTCCCGGCTCAGCCGACGTTCCTTCCTTGTCACCGGCATCGCGGCGGGAGCGGTGGCGAGCGTTCCCGCCGTGGCGAACGCCGACCCCGAACCCGCTCCGGAGGGCGCCGCGTCCCTGGCCTCCCGCGGCCTGCACGCCGACCCCTTCACCCTCGGCGTCGCCTCCGGGGACCCCGGCTCCGACGGCTTCGTCATCTGGACCCGGCTGGCGCCCCAGCCGCTCGCCGAGGACGGCCTGGGCGGCATGCCCGGCCGGCCCTTCCCGGTCCAGTGGCAGATCTACGGCGACGAGGCCGGCCGCCGCGTCCTGCGGCGGGGTGTGGCCCTGGCGGCCCCGGAGTGGGGCCACAGCGTCCACGTCGAGCTGGGCGGGCTCGCCTCCGACCGGGAATACTGGTACCGCTTCAAGGTGGGCCCCTACCTGTCGCCGATGGGCCGGGCGAGAACCGCTCCGCACCCGCTGTCCTACGGCTCCGGCCTGGCGATGGCCTTCGTCTCCTGCGCCCAGTACGAGCACGGCCACTTCACCGCCTACCGGCGCCTGGCCGAGGAGCACCCCGACCTGATCCTGCACCTGGGCGACTACCAGTACGAGTACCGGCGCGACACCTACACCATCCCCGGCGGCAACGTCCGCCACCACGAGGGGCCCGAGACCGAGAGCCTGGCCAACTACCGCCAGCGGCACGCCCAGTACAAGGCCGACCCGGACCTGCAGGCCGCGCACGCCGCCGCGTCCTGGCTGGTCGTCTGGGACGACCACGAGCTGGACAACAACTGGGCCGACGAGGTGCCGGAGAAGCCCGAGGTCCCGCAGCCGGACTTCCTCGCCCGGCGCGAGGCGGCCTTCCGGGCCTACTACGAGAACATGCCCCTGCGCCGCGAGTCGATCCCCCGGGGCGTCGACATGCAGCTCTACCGGCGGATCCGGTGGGGCAGGCTGGCCACCTTCCACATGCTCGACACCCGGCAGTACCGCAGCGACCAGGGCTGCGGCGACGGCTACAGCGACTGCCCGGCCGCCGTCGACCCCGCGCGCTCGATCACCGGCGACGCGCAGGAGCGCTGGCTGCTGGACGGCTTCCGCCAGTCGCGGGCGCAGTGGGACATCCTCGGCCAGCAGGTCTTCTTCGCCCAGCGCGACAACAACGCCGGGCCCGCCAAGATCACCAGCCAGGACGCCTGGGACGGCTACGTCGCCTCACGGCAGCGGGTCACCCGGGGATGGGTGGACGCCGGGGTGCGCAACCCCGTGGTGCTCACCGGCGACGTGCACGCCCACTGGGCCAGCGACCTCAAGCTCGACTACGACGACCCCACCACGCGCACGGTCGGCTCGGAGCTGGTCGCCTCCTCCATCACCACGGGCGGCGACGGCCGTGACTCCGACCCGAAGACCCATCCGTATCTGACCATCAACCCGCACCTGAAGTTCTACAACAACCAGCGCGGCTACGTGCTGACCCGGATCGGGCGCGAGCAGCTCACCGCGGACTTCAAGGTGCTGCCGCAGGTCACCCGTGCGGGCGCGGCGGCGCACACCAAGGCGACCTTCGTGATCGAGGACCGGGTCCCGGGAGTCCAGCAGACCTACCTGCGCCCGCTCGACCCCTCGGTCAGCAGGATGCCCGAGGTGCCGGCGACCGACCAGATCCAGGAGACCGTGGACTGGGAGACCAAGCGTCCCTGACCGTCCCGGGGCGGCGTCCGGAGAGGGCGCCGCCCCCTCTCCGGAATAATAGTTAGCCAGACTAAGTTAGACTGGCTAACTATGACGACGGACGATCTGGCGCAGAGCCTTTCGAGAGAGCTGCGCCACCTGGTGCTGCTGCTGCGCCGCGTGGCGGCCGGACAGCCCCTCACCAGCCAGCAGTACGCCGTGCTGGGCTCGCTGGAGAGCGGCCCCCGCCGGATGACCGAGCTGGCCGAGGAGCACGGCGTCCAGCTGCCCACCATGACCGTGCAGATCAACCGGCTGGAGGAGCCGGGCCTGGTGACGCGCGGCGCGGACCCGGCCGACGCCCGGGTCCGCGCGGTCGAGCTCACCGAGGAGGGGCGCGCCCGCCTGGCCGCCGTCCGCCAGGCCCGCATCGCCTACCTGACCGGGCAGCTCACGGCGCTGACGGCCGAGGAGCGCGCCGCGATCGCCGCCGCGCTCCCGGCCCTGGCCAAGCTCGGCGACGGCTGACCCGGACCCGCGGGCCGGCGCCCTCGCCGCCGGCCGCGGCCCGCGCGCGGACGGCCCGCGTCACGGAGAAAACCCGCACCACCGGACGGTCCGGCGCCCGCGCCCACCCCGTCCGAGAAGGAGTTCACCCCCATGTCCGCACAGAGTGGCGGCAGCATCCTGCGCCAGCCGATGTCCGTCTGGGCCACCGCCTTCGCCGCGGTCGTCGCCTTCATGGGCATCGGCCTGGTCGACCCGATCCTGCCCTCCATCGCCCAGGGCCTGCACGCCGGTCCCAGCCAGGTCTCCCTGCTGTTCACCAGCTACTTCCTGGTCACCGCCGTGGCCATGCTCGTCACCGGGTGGGTCTCCAGCCGGATCGGCGGCAGGTCGACCCTGCTGCTCGGCCTGGCCCTGGTCGTGGTCTTCGCCGCGCTGGCCGGCACCTCCGGCAGCGTCGGCGAGCTGGTCGGCTTCCGCGCCGGCTGGGGGCTGGGCAACGCCCTGTTCGTCGCCACCGCCCTGGCCGTCATCGTCGGCGCGGCCAGCGGCGGCGCCGAATCGGCCATCATCCTCTACGAGGCGGCCCTGGGCCTGGGCATCTCCATGGGCCCGCTGGTCGGCGCCGCCCTCGGCGACTGGAACTGGCGCGCGCCCTTCTTCGGCACCGCCTCCCTCATGGCCGTCGGGTTCGTCCTCATCGCGACCCTGCTGAGGTCCACCCCCAAACCGGCGGTGAAGACCCGCCTGACCGCCCCGCTCCGGGCGCTGGCCCACGGCGGCCTGTCCACCACCGCCTTCACCGCGTTCTTCTACAACTTCGCCTTCTTCACCATCCTGGCCTTCACCCCGTTCATCCTCGGCATGTCGCCCTACGGCATCGGCGCGGTCTTCTTCGGCTGGGGCGCCTGCGTCGCGCTCTCCTCGGTCTTCGGCGCCCCCTTCCTGCAGCGGAGGATCGGCTCGGTCCGGGTGCTCCACCTGTCCCTGGCGGTGCTGGCCGCCCTGCAGGTCTGCATCGCGCTGTCCGGCCATGTCGGGATCATCGTCTCCGTCGTCCTGTCCGGCATCCCGATCGGCCTGAACAACACGGTGTTCACCGAGGCGGCCATGGAGGTCTCCGACGCGCCGCGTCCCGTCGCCTCCGCCGGCTACAACTTCGTCCGCTGGATGGGCGGGGCGCTGGCGCCGTACGTCGCCACCAAGCTGGGGGAGGAGGTCGCCCCCGCCCTGCCGTACTTCCTCGGCGCGCTCTGCTGCCTGGCGGGCATGGCCGTCCTGTACGGCAGACGCCACCACATGAGGAGCCTGGAGCGGGTGGACGCCGGCCACGCCCTCCAGGAGGCCCCCGCCGCGGCCTGACCCGGTTTGGGACGATGCGCAGAGTGGCCATACGCTGTGAGGGCATTCCGCGCACCTTGAAAGGACCACTGGTGACCATCGCCCCGACGATCGGTGTGTTCGCGTTGCAGGGTGACGTGCGTGAGCACGTGCACTCCCTGGAGACGGCGGGCGCGAAGGCGGTAGCCGTACGGCGGCCCGGTGAGCTGGAGGCGGTCGACGCCCTGGTCATCCCCGGCGGGGAGTCCACCACGATGTGGAAGCTCGCCGAGACCTTCGACCTGCTCGAACCGCTCCGGCTGAGGATCAAGGGCGGCATGCCCGCCTACGGCTCCTGCGCCGGCATGATCATGCTGGCCGACCGGATCGAGGGCGGCGTAGACGGCCAGCAGACGATCGGCGGCATCGACATGGTGGTCCGCCGCAACGCCTTCGGCCGCCAGGTCGACTCCTTCGAGGCCGACGTCGACTTCGCCGGCCGGGGCCCGTTGCGTGCGGTGTTCATCCGGGCGCCGTGGGTGGAATCCGTCGGTTCCGGGGTCGAAGTGCTGGCCCGGGCCGAAGCTGGGGATAGGATCGTCGCGGTCCGTCAAGGACCGCTGCTCGCCACGTCCTTCCATCCGGAACTTACCGGGGACGTCGGCGTGCATTCATATTTTGTTGAGATGGTGAGGGAGCTCTAGGCGATGTCCGGCCACTCCAAATGGGCGACGACGAAGCACAAGAAGGCCGCGCTCGACTCCAAGCGCGGCAAGCTGTTCGCCAAGCTCATCAAGAACATCGAGGTCGCGGCCCGGACCGGCGGCCCCGACCCGGACGGCAACCCGACGCTGTACGACGCCATCACCAAGGCGCGCAAGAGCTCGGTCCCGATCGACAACATCGAGCGTGCCCGCAAGCGCGGCGGCGGCCTGGAGGCCGGTGGCGCCGACTGGCAGACCATCATGTACGAGGGCTACGCCCCCGGCGGCGTGGCGGTGCTGATCGAGTGTCTGACCGACAACCGCAACCGCGCGGCCTCCGAGGTCCGGGTCGCCCTGACCCGCAACGGCGGCTCCCTGGCCGACCCCGGCTCGGTGTCCTACATGTTCAACCGCAAGGGCGTCGTGCTCGTGCCCAAGGGTGAGCTGTCGGAGGACGACGTGCTGACCGCGGTCCTCGACGCGGGCGCCGAGGAGGTCAACGACCTGGGCGACCAGTTCGAGGTCGTCTCCGAGGCCACCGACCTCGTCCCGGTCCGCAAGGCCCTGCAGGAGGCCGGGATCGACTACGACTCGGCCGAGTCCAGCTTCCTGCCGACGCTGAACGTCCCGCTCGACGAGGACGGCGCGCGCAAGGTCTTCAGGCTGATCGACGCCCTGGAGGACAGCGACGACGTCCAGAACGTCTGGGCCAACTTCGACGTCTCCGACGAGGTGCTGGACAAGCTCGACGCGTGAGGTCCGGTGCGGCGCCCGTCTCTCCGAGGAGAGGCGGGCGCTCCGCCGTCTGATACGGACTCCACGTCGTCTGTGGCGTTTGTCCCCCAGGGGATGTTTGTCCCCCAAGGGCGGGGCAGATCACGCGGACGATGGGAAACCCTGATCTGATCTTCGCGCTGGCGGGCGCCGGCGCCCTGCTCGCGGCCGTCCTGCCCAGGCTGCTCAACCGCAGGCCCTTCTCGCTGCCGCTGGCCTGCCTGATCGGCGGGGCCCTGCTCTACCTGCTGCCGCTGGAGCTGCCCAGACCCGACCCGGTGGCCCACCGGGCCCTGGTCGAGCACGCCGCAGAGATCTGCGTGCTGATCTCGCTCATGGGCGCCGGGCTCGCGATCAACCGGCCCTTCGGGCCGCGCGGCTGGGCCTCCACCTGGCGCCTGCTGGGGTGGACGCTCCCGCTGACCGTCGTGGCGGTGGCCGGCGTGGCCTCCGCGCTGCTGGGCTGGCCCCCGGCCGCGGCGCTGCTGCTGGGCGCGGTGCTCGCCCCGACCGATCCGGTGCTCGCCTCCGACGTGCAGGTCGGCGAGCCCGTCGACTCGGAGAAGGCCGACGACGAGGTCCGTTTCACCCTCACCTCCGAGGCGGGGCTCAACGACGGCCTCGCCTTCCCCCTGGTGTTCGCCGCCGTCGCGATGACGGCCACCGGGGGCCTCGGCTGGGTCGGCGGCTGGGCGCTGGTCGACCTGCTCTACCGGTGCGGGGCCGGCCTGGTCTGCGGGCTGCTGACCGGCAGGCTGCTGGGCCGGCTCTTCTTCCGCGCCCAGGTCTCCGATCTGCGCCTGGCCGAGCACCGGGACGGCTTCGTCGCGCTGGCCGCGACGTTCCTGGCCTACGGCCTGACCGAGCTGGTGCACGGGTACGGCTTCATCGCGGTGTTCGTGACCGGGTGCACGATCAGGGCGGCCGAGCGCACCCACGGCTACAACGGCGTGCTGCACGGCTTCATCGAGCAGATCGAGCGGCTGCTGACCGCCTGGCTGATCCTGCTGCTCGGCGGTTACGTGGCGACCGGCGGCCTGGCCGCCCTCACCTGGCGGGGCGCGGCCGTCGGGCTGTCGCTGCTGCTGGTGATCCGGCCGCTGGCCGGCTGGGCCGCCCAGCTCGGCGGCCCGGCGGGCCCGCGTGAGCGCGGCGTGACGGCCTTCTTCGGGATCCGCGGCATCGGCTCGCTGTTCTACCTCGCCTACGCCCTCGGCCAGGCCGACTTCGGCGTGCCCGCCGAGGAGCTCTGGGCGGTGGTCGCCTTCACCGTGCTGGCCTCGCTCGTCCTGCACGGCGTCACGGCGACCCCGGTGATGCGGCGGCTGGACCGCCTGCGCGACAGGGCGGGGGCCGCGGACGCCGAGCCCGCCACGCGCCACCTGTAGGGACCGATTCACCTGTGGTGACGATTCGCCTTAGCTCGCGTTCTCTGCCTAGGTTGGAGCCTTGTGGAACTACGTGATCTGACCGTCGACGATCTCGACGCGGTGCTGGACAACCGCAAGCGCGCCTTCGGGCCCGTCCCCGAGGGGGTGCAGGAGGTCTGGCGGAAGCTGGCCGTCCCGGCGCTGGAGGAGGGCAGATACCTCGGCGTCGTCGACGGCGCCCGCCTGGTGGCGACCAGCCGGATCAACGACTTCACCCAGTGGTGGCACGGCAGGCCGATCTCCATGGGCGGCGTCGCCTCGGTGACCGTCGCCCCCGAGGACCGGGGGCGGGGCGTCGGCCGCACCCTGATGCAGGCCACCATCGACCGCTGCGCGGCCCTGGGCCATCCGGTCTCGGCGCTCTACCCGGCCACCACCCACATCTACCGCTCCCTCGGCTGGGAGCACGCCGGCGCCATGCACGTGGCGACCCTGCCCGCCGAGGCGCTGCGCACGATCAGGCCCACCGAGCAGGTCAAGATCCGCCGGATGGGCCCCGGCGACGCCCCCGAGGTGGTCGCGCTCCTCGGCCGCGTCCACGCCGCCACCCGAGCCTCCGGCCCCCTGAGGCGGGGTGAGAGCGCCTGGCGCGTGCTGCTGGAGAACAAGGACGACTTCCTCTATCTGGCCGACGACGGCTTCGTGACCTACCACTGGGACGGCGGCGACATCAGGGTCTCCGCTCTCGTCGCGGGCTCGGAGGCCACGGCGCGGGCACTGTGGTCGCTGGTCGGCACCTCGGCCTCCGTCGCCAAGTCGGTCCGGGCGGTCGTCGCCCCCGACGACCCGGTGTTCTGGCTGATCGGCGACCGTCCCGAGGACCACGTCGCGCAGACCCGCTGGATGTTCCGCGTCGTCGACCTCGTCGCGGCCGTCGCCGGGCGGGGCTTCCCGGCGGGCGTCACCCTCGACGCCGCTATCCAGGTCGACGACCCCCAGCGCCCCGGCAACTCCGGCCCCTGGCAGCTGTCGGTCTCCGGCGGCTCCGGTACGGCCGAGCCCACCGCGACCCTGCCGGGATTCACCCCCACCTTCACCGCGGCCGGCTTCTCGGCCCTGTACGCCGGGATCCCGGCCGCGACCCTGCGCCGCTCGGGGATCCTCACCGGCCCGGCGGACTCCGACGACGCCCTCGACGCCGCCTTCCACGCCAAGCCGTACATGCTGGACCACTTCTGACGGGCGCCGCCGGGTAGCCGTGCGAGCGGCGCTCCCACGCGGTAGAGTCGGGCACCGAACAGGTGTTCGGCGAGCGGAGGCGTGTCGGTGCGGTTGCCCGAGCTGCGGGTGATGGGGGTCGACCCGGGGCTGACCCGGTGCGGACTCGGTGCGGTCGAGGGACGGCCCGGGGCGCCGCTGAGCCTCGTCAAGGTCGGAGTCGTCCGGACTCCGGCCGACGACGAGATCGGGGCCAGGCTGGTGGCGATCGAAGCGGGCATCGAGCAGTGGCTCGACGAGGTCGAGCCCGACGCGGTGGCCGTGGAGCGGGTCTTCGCCCAGCACAACCTCAGGACCGTGATGGGCACCGCGCAGGCCTCCGCGGTGGCGATCCTGTGCGCCTCCCGCCGGGGGCTGCCGGTGGCGTTGCACACGCCGTCGGAGGTCAAGGCCGCGATCACCGGCAGCGGCACGGCCGACAAGCAGCAGGTGGGGACCATGGTGACCCGGCTGCTGCGGCTGGATGCGATGCCCAAGCCCGCCGACGCCGCCGACGCGCTGGCGCTGGCGATCTGTCACGTGTGGCGGGGCGGGGCACAGAACCGGCTGGCGGAGGCGGTCGCCAGGACCAAAACCGGGCCGGGCACGACCGCCGCCGCCTACTTCCGGGGGCGGGGCCGGGCCGGATATTCGAGAGGAACCACACAGTGATCGCCTCGGTGCGGGGACGGGTGGCCGCGGTCGCGCCTGACGGCGCGGTGGTCGAGGTCGGCGGGGTGGGGATACTGGTCCACTGCACGCCGGGCACGCTGGCGACGCTCCGGGTGGGCGAGGAGGCCCGGCTGGCCACCTCGCTCGTGGTCCGGGAGGAGTCGCTGACGCTGTTCGGCTTCGGCAGCGACGACGAGCGCGCCGTCTTCGAGATGCTGCAGACGGCCAACGGGGTCGGCCCCAAGGTCGCCCTGGCGATGCTGGCCGTGCACACCCCCAACGCGCTCCGGACGGCCGTGGCGAGCGCCGACGTGAAGGCGCTGACCAGGGTCCCCGGCGTCGGCCCCAAGGGGGCCCAGCGGATCATCGTCGACCTCAAGGACAAACTCGGCACCCCCGAGCAGGCCGTCAACGCCGCGCTCAACGGCGGCGCGTCCGCGCCCGCCTGGCGCGACCAGGTCCACTCCGGTCTGGTCGGACTCGGCTACTCGGCCAGAGACGCCGACGAGGCCGTCGCCGCCGTCAGCTCCCAGGCCGACGCCGAGGTGGCGGAGGGCCGCTCCCCGCAGGTGGCGGCGTTGCTCAAGGCCGCGCTCCGCGCGCTGAGCGTCCGATGAGGGGGGCGCGCCCGATGCGGGCCTCCCGCGGACGCGGCGGCTGTGGCGAGGCGTGGACCGCCCACGTGGACCGGGTCCGGGCCGGCGGGCCGGGAGCGGGCCGGGTGGCCTGGGCTGAAACCTGGGATGACAGAGGCGGGGCCGGCGGGCCGGCGACCGCGCGTGCGAGTGAAGGCGGACCGGCGTGAGCTTCGAGCGGGATCTGGTGGCGCCGGACGCCGAAGGGGACGAACGCCTGATCGAGGCGGCGCTGCGGCCCAAGCGGCTGGATGAGTTCATCGGCCAGGCGCGGGTGCGCGAGCAGCTGTCACTGGTGCTGCAGAGCGCGCTGCGACGTAACCGGCCGCCGGACCACGTGCTGATGAGCGGCGGGCCCGGGCTGGGCAAGACGACCCTCTCCATGATCATCGCGACGGAGCTCTCCGTGCCGCTCCGGATCACCTCCGGGCCCGCGCTGGAGCGGGCGGGCGACCTGGCGGCGATCCTGTCGACCCTCTCGGAGGGAGAGGTCCTCTTCATCGACGAGATCCACCGGATGGCCCGTCCGGCGGAGGAGATGCTCTATCTCGCGATGGAGGACTTCCGTGTCGACATCGTGGTGGGCAAGGGGCCCGGGGCGACCGCGATCCCGCTGGAGGTCGCGCCGTTCACCCTGGTCGGGGCCACCACGCGGGCCGGGCTGCTGCCCGCGCCGCTGCGCGACCGGTTCGGGTTCGTCGCGCACATGGACTTCTACGAGGTGGCCGAGCTGGAGCAGGTGCTGCACCGCTCCTCGCGGCTGCTCGGTCTGGAGCTGCCCGGCGACGCGGCGCACGAGATCGCCGGGCGGTCGCGGGGCACGCCCCGCATCGCCAACCGGCTGCTGCGCCGGGTCCGCGACTTCGCCGAGGTGCGCTCCGACGGGGTGGTCACCAGAGACGTCGCCTCGGCGGCGCTGAACCTCTACGAGGTCGACGCCGAGGGCCTCGACCGGCTCGACCGGGCGGTGCTCGGGGCGCTGCTGCGCAAGTTCGGCGGCGGTCCGGTGGGGCTGTCCACGCTGGCGGTCGCGGTGGGGGAGGAGCCGGAGACGGTCGAGGTGGTCGCCGAGCCGTTCCTGGTCCGTCAGGGCCTGCTGGCGCGCACCCCCCGGGGCCGGGTCGCGACCGCCGCCGCCTGGCTCCACCTGGGCCTGACCCCGCCGCCCGACGCCTTCGGCGCCTCGATGATCGTCGATCTTGAGGATGATCCGGGCCCCGTCTGACGTTGGGTTTCGATGGGGAAACCGTACAGAGTTGATCACAGATCGGTGACAACGGTATCGAAATGGGAACTTCCCTGCGCGCCTGTCCGTGACTTCGTTGCCGCGCTCTTACAGCTCGCCTAAACTCCGTGGCTTGGCTGGCTGTGTAGGCTGACGTGCTGAGCGGCGTGGCCGCATATGACGTCCGGCGCCAGGCCGGTCATTCTTAAGCCTAAGGAGCGGCCCTATGGGCGACTACTCAAGCCTTATCATGATCGCTCTGATGGTCGTGGTGTTCTACTTCCTGCTCATCCGGCCGCAGCGCAAGCGGCAGCAGGAGCAGTCTCAGATGCAGAACTCCCTGACCCCTGGAACCCGCATCATGACCACGACGGGGCTCTTCGCGACCGTTGTGGCGATCGATGCCGACGACGTGATCCTGGAGATCGCCCCCGGTGTCGAGACCCGCTGGGTCAAGGCCGCGATCGGCCGCGTGCTGACCCCGGTCGACGACGAAGATGTCAAGTCCGTCGACATCGTGGACGACAATGTGGTGGAGACCGTGAAGCCGCACGGTGACGACCCGGACTCGCCGAAGAAGTGATGATCAGGCTAACCGACCATCCCCTATAGCCGAAAGAACTGACGACCAGTGGCCCGACCGACCAGCGGCCAGAGCAGACCGGGGCGTATGCTCCTGGTGCTTCTGGCGATCATTCTCGCCATGGGCGGGGTGATGTTCCTGAACAAGGCGTTCACCCCGGAATATGGCCTCGACCTCGCCGGCGGCACGACAGTGACGCTGCAGCCCGTCACGCCGAACGGCAGCGCTCCCACCGAGGAGAGCCTCAACCTCGCCGTCAGCATCATCCGGAACCGGGTTAACGGCAGCGGAATCTCCGACGCCGAGGTCGCCAAGTCCGGTGACAACATCGTCATCTCCGTCCCCGGAGCGGGCCAGGAGGAAGTCGTCAAGCTGGTCGGCACCACCGCGGAGCTCCGTTTCCGCCAGGTGATGGCGGTCACGGCCGGGTCGCCGCCCCCTCCCGGGCAGATGTCCACCCAGGCGCCGACGCCGTCGCCCACCCCCGCGGCCACCGGTAAGCAGACCTCCAAGACGCGGCAGCCGGCCCAGACGGCCACGCCGAGCCCCACCGGCTCGCCGGCCGGCCGCGCCCTGTCCTCGGCGCTGACCAACCCGAGCCCGGCCACCACGCCGGCCCCCTCGGACCGGCCGCGCAAGAACGCCTCCCCGTCCGCGGAGCCGCGCAAGAACGCCTCCCCGTCCGCGGAGCCGAGCAAGAGCGCCGCCCCGTCGGCCCAGCCGACCCTCCCGGCCGACGACCCGATGGCGGGCGTCGACACGACCGGGATCGACTCGGCGGTGCTCAAGCAGTTCGAGGCGCTCGACTGCTCCAAGCACAAGGGCCAGGGTGCCCAGGACGACCCCAACAAGCAGTTCGTGGGCTGCAGCCAGGACGGCAGCGCCAAATACGTGCTCGACAAGGCGGCCGTGACCGGCACCTCGATCGACACCGCGACCTCCGGCGTGGACCAGACCACCGGAGAGTGGCTCGTCCAGCTCTCCTTCAAGGGCGATGGCCCGAGCCAGTGGTCGAAGGTCACCACCACCGCCTTCAACTCCCAGCCGCCGCGCAACCAGGTCGCCATGGTCCTGGACGGCGTGGTGATCTCCGCTCCGGTCATCCAGGAGCCGATCACCGGCGGCCGGGCGCAGATCTCCGGCAGCTTCACCCAGGTGACGGCCGACGAGCTGGCCAGCCAGCTCAAGTTCGGCGCCCTGCCGCTGAAGTTCGAGAAGAGCTCCATCGACGAGGTCTCCTCCACCCTGGGCGCCGACCAGCTCCGCGGCGGTCTGATCGCCGGTGCGATCGGCCTCGGCCTGGTGCTGATCTACTCGATGCTCTACTACCGGGGCCTGGGCATCGTCTCGGTGCTGAGCCTCATGGTCGCCTCGGTCCTGACCTACGAGGCGGTGGTGATCCTCGGCGAGTTCGCGGGCTTCCGCCTGTCGCTGCCGCACATCATCGGCCTGATCGTCTCGATCGGTATCACCGCGGACTCGTTCATCGTCTACTTCGAACGCATCCGTGACGAGATGAAGGAGGGCCGCCGCTCGCTGCGGACGGCCGTCGAGGTCGCCTGGGTCCGTGCCCGGCGCACGATCCTGATCGCCGACGCGGTCATGTTCATCGCCGCCGTGGTGCTCTACTTCCTGGCCGTCGGCGGTGTGGCCGGATTCGCGTTCGCGATGGGCCTGACCACTCTCATCGACATCGTCGTGGTGTTCATGTTCACCAAGCCGTTCGTCGCCCTGCTCGCCAAGAGGAAGTTCTTCGCCAAGGGCCACAAGCTCTCCGGTCTGGACGCCGAGCGCATGAGCACCCAGACGGCGGCCGGCTCCAAGCCCACCCCGCAGGAGGCCTGATGTCCGGCATCGCGCGCCGGCTCTACCGCGGCGAGGTCGACGTCGACTTCGTCGGGCGCAAGAAGCTCTGGTACGGCCTCTCCGCCGTCCTTCTGGTGATCTCCATCGCCGGTCTGGTCATCCACGGCCTCAACCTGGGGGTGGAGTTCAAGGGCGGGTCGGTCTTCTCCTTCAAGGCCCCGGCCGCCAACATCCAGGAGGTGCGCGGCACCTTCAGCGACGCCGGCGTGCACCAGATCATCGCGCAGACGACCAAAAACGGCTGGCGGGTCACCACCGAGAGCCTGCCGCCCGAGGAGGTGACCACGGTCCAGAAGTCGGTCGCCCAGAAGTTCGGCCTGCCGCAGAACCAGGTCAACCTCCAGGTGATCGGCGCCTCGTGGGGCGGTCAGGTGGCCGACAAGGCCGTCGTCGGCCTGATCGTCTTCATGCTGGCGATCATCCTGTACCTGACGCTCGCCTTCGAGTGGAAGATGGCGCTGGCCGCCGTCGTGGCGCTGTTCCACGACCTGGTGATCACCGCCGGCGTCTACGCGTGGTCCGGCTTCGAGGTCACCCCGGCGACCCTGCTGGGCTTCCTGACGATCCTGGGCTACTCGCTGTACGACGCGGTCGTCGTGTTCGACATGATCAAGGAGGTCACCGCCAAGCTCGGCACGACCTCCAAGATGACCTACACGCAGGCCGCCAACAACGCGCTGAACCACACGCTGATCCGGTCGCTGAACACCACCCTGGTGGCGATCCTGCCGGTGGCGGCGATCCTGTTCATCGGCACCACGCTGTTCGGCGCCGGTACGCTGAAGGACCTGTCGCTGGCCCTGTTCGTCGGCATGATCGTCGGCACGTACTCCTCGCTGTGCGTGGCGACGCCGCTGCTGGTCACGTTGAAGGAGCGCGAGCCGCGCTACCAGGCCATCGCCCGCAGGCTCGCCGCCCACGGCGGCGCGGCCGGGAGCGCGGCCAAGAGCACCCGCCAGCCGGTCACGGCGGGAGCCGCCAACGGCTCCGCCCCCGAGGCCGACAAGCGCGACAAGAAGAAGTAGGCAACAGCAGATCACGCCTCCGCTCCCTCCGAGAGGGGGGCGGAGGCGTTTTCGTAAGGATGTGACCATGAGTGACCTGCGCCGGCTGATCCTGGACCGGATCCGCGACGTGCCCGACTACCCCCAGCCGGGAGTGCTGTTCAAGGACATCACCCCCCTGCTCGCAGACCCGCACGCGTTCGCCGCGGTGGTGGACGAGTTCGCCGGGCTCCACCAGGTCGACAAGATCGTCGGCATCGAGGCGCGGGGCTTCATCCTGGCCGCCCCGGCCGCCTGCAGGGCCGGCGCCGGGTTCGTCCCGGTACGGAAGAAAGGCAAACTGCCCTCCGAGACGCTTGAGGCGTCCTACGATCTGGAGTACGGTTCCGCCACCATCGAGGTCCATCGGGACGCCTTCGCCCCAGGAGATCGCGTCCTGATCGTCGACGACGTGCTCGCCACCGGAGGTACGGCGCGTGCGGCGGTGGAGCTGGTCCGCAGGGCGGGTGCCGAGGTCGTCGCCATCGCCGTGCTCATGGAATTGGCCTCCCTCGAGGGGCGCAAGCAGCTGGACGGCGTCGAGCTGCACTCCCTCGTGATCGTCTGATTCCACCCCGCCGGGGGAAGCATCTAAGCCGGTCTGGATACACTTGGGGGATCTGGACTCGAATGTGAGGAGTCTGAGTGCCCCGTGATGTGGTCGTCCCCGACGTGACCGCCGACGGTGGCGGTCCCGTGACGGCCGTCCCGGCCGGCGATGCCGGTTCCGCCATGTCCGGAGCCACCGAAGAGAAGCCTGCGGTAAGGCGCAGACTCGCACGCTTTGGGGGGCAATGGGGTGGCGCCATGAATCCGGTGCTGGAGCCTCTGTTCAGGACGGTCCGCGCGACCCATCCGAAGGCGGACCTGCGGCTGATCGAGCGTGCCTACGACGTGGCCGCCTATCATCACCGCGATCAGAAGCGCAAAAGCGGCGATCCCTACATCACTCATCCCCTGGCGGTCGCGACGATCCTGGCCGAGCTGGGCACCGACGACGAGACGCTGTGCGCCGCGCTGCTGCACGACACCGTCGAGGACACCGCCTACGGCCTGGAGGAGCTGCGCTCGGACTTCGGCGAGAACATCGCGCTGCTGGTCGACGGCGTCACCAAGCTGGACAAGGTCAAGTTCGGTGACGCCGCGCAGGCCGAGACCGTGCGCAAGATGGTCGTGGCGATGTCCCGCGACATCCGGGTCCTGGTGATCAAGCTCGCCGACCGGCTGCACAACATGCGCACCATGCGCTACCTGCCCGAGCACAAGCGGCAGCAGAAGTCCCGCGAGACGCTGGAGATCTTCGCGCCGCTCGCCCACCGGCTGGGCATGAACACCATCAAGTGGGAGCTGGAGGACCTCGCGTTCGCCATGCTCTACCCCAAGCGCTACGACGAGATCGCCAGGATGGTCTCCGAGCGCGCCCCGCGCAGGGACCTGTTCCTGCAGGAGGTCATCGAGAAGGTCTCCGTCGACCTGCGCGAGGCCAAGATCCGCGCGGTGGTCAAGGGGCGCCCCAAGCACTACTACTCGGTCTACCAGAAGATGATCGCCAGGGACGTCGCCTTCGACGACATCTACGACCTGGTCGGCATCCGGGTGCTGGTCGACACGGTCCGCGACTGCTACGCCGCCCTCGGAACGATCCACGCGCGATGGAACCCGGTGCCCGGCCGGTTCAAGGACTACATCGCGATGCCCAAGTTCAACATGTACCAGTCGCTGCACACGACGGTCATCGGCCCCGAGGGCAAGCCGGTGGAGCTGCAGATCCGCACCCACGGCATGCACCACAGGGCCGAGTACGGCGTGGCCTCGCACTGGAAGTACAAGGAGGAGATGACCACCTCCGGCCCGCCCGGCGGGAAGCTGAAGCCGGCCAGCGACATGGCCTGGCTCCGTCAGCTGCTGGACTGGCAGAAGGAGACCGCCGACCCGGGGGAGTTCCTGGAGTCGCTCAGGTTCGACCTGTCGGTCTCGGAGGTGTACGTCTTCACGCCGCGGGGCCAGGTGATCGCCCTCCCCGAGGGGGCGACGCCCGTCGACTTCGCCTACGCGGTGCACACCGAGGTCGGCCACCGCTGCATCGGCGCCCGGGTCAACGGCCGCCTGGTGCCGCTGGAGTCGCGGCTGGGCAACGGCGACACCGTTGAGATCTTCACCTCCAAGTCGCCCGACGCGGGCCCCTCGCGCGACTGGCTCAAGTTCGTCAAGTCCGGCCGGGCCCGCAACAAGATCCGCCAGTGGTTCTCCAAGGAGCGCCGCGAGACCGCGATCGAGGCGGGCAAGGAGGCCATCGGCCGGGCCATGCGCAAGCAGGGCCTGCCCCTGCAGCGCATGATGTCCGGAGAGTCCCTCCTGACCCTCGCCAGGGATCTGCGCTACCCCGACGTCTCCGCGCTCTACGCGGCCGTCGGGGAGGGCCACATCGCCGCCCAGGCGGTCGTGCAGAAGCTGGTGCACTCCCTCGGGGGAGTGGAGGGCGCCGAGGAGGACATCGCCGAGGCGGCGGTGCCGACGAAGGTGCGCGGCCGTCCCCGGGGCAGCGGCGGCGCCGGTGTGGTGGTGGCGGGCGACTCGGACGTGTGGGTACGGCTGTCGCGCTGCTGCACCCCCGTGCCCGGTGACGAGATCATCGGGTTCGTCACCCGCGGGCACGGCGTGTCGGTGCACCGCACCAACTGTCCCAACGTGGAGCAGCTGAAGTCCGAGCCGGACCGGCTGGTGGAGGTGGCCTGGTCGGCCGCGGACGGCTCGGTGTTCCTGGTCGCCCTGCAGGTCGAGGCGCTCGACCGGCCGCGCCTGCTGTCGGATGTGACCCGGACCCTGTCGGACCAGCACGTCAACATCCTGTCGGCGTCGGTGACGACGTCCAGGGACCGGGTGGCGATCAGCAAGTTCACCTTCGAGATGGGCGATCCCAAGCATTTGGGGCACGTCCTGAAGGCGGTGCGCAACATCCCGGGCGTCTACGACGTCTACCGGGTGAGCGGCGCCGGCGCCTGACCCGTCCGCCCTCCCGCCGGGCCGGTCCACGCCGCCCGGCAGGAGGGCCGCTCCGCGCTCCGGAGCCCGGACCGCCTGGGGAAGCTCCGGCCGCGCCGTACGGGCCCCTCAGGGGGACCTGAGGGCGCCACAGGGGGTCCTGGCGGCGGCCGGCGCCGAGGGGAGCCGGGGAAAAACCTGAGGGCGTGCCCCCGAGCGGGGAGCACGCCCTCGGCGCCTGTCAGCGGGTCAGGAGAACTCGGCGAGCGTGCGCTCGGCCTCGTCCAGCCAGGAACGGCGGGCGTTCAGGGCCTCCTGCGCGTCCTTGACGTCCTTGTCCTTGCCGGCCGCCTGCGCCTTGGCCAGACGGGCCTCCAACTGCTCGATCGACTTGTGGAGCTGGTCGACCGTGTTCTGGGCCCGGGCGCGGGCCTCGGGGTTGGAGCGCTTCCACTCCGCCTCCTCGGCCTTGCGGACCGCGTCGTCGATCTTGCGCAGCCCGCCCTCGAGGCGGTCGCGCTGCTCGCGCGGGACCGGGCCGGCCGCCTCCCACCGCTCCAGGATTCCGCGCAGCGCGGTCCTGGCGGAGCGGGCGTCGGAGACCGGAACGATCTTCTCGGCCTCGGCCAGGAGCTGCTCCTTGGCCTCGGCGTTGGCCGCGAGCGAGGCGTCGCGCTCGGCGAAGACCGCGGAGCGGGCCTGGAAGAACTGGTCCTGGGCGCCCTTGAAGCGGGCCCAGAGCTCGTCCTCGACCTCGCGGGAGGCCCGGCCGGCCGACTTCCACTGCTGCATCAGCTCGCGGTAGGCGGAGGCGGTGGCGCCCCAGTCGGTGGAGGAGGCCAGCGCCTCGGCCTCGGCCACGATGCGCTCCTTGGAGGAGCGCACGCCCTCGCGCTGCTCGTCCAGCCCCGCGAAGTAGGCCTTGCGCCGCTTGGCGAAGGCCGTGCGGGCCGCCGACAGCCGCTTCCAGAGCGCCGCCTCGGTGACGCGGTCGATGCGCTCGGCCGCCTTCCACTCCTCGACGAGCTGGCGCAGCCGCTCGCCGCCGGTCTTCCAGTGGGTGGTGTCGTCGGCGATGCGCTCGGCCTCGGCGACGATCCGCTCCTTGACGCCCTTGGCCTCCGCGCGGGCCACGTCACGGGCGGCCTTGACCTCCTCGCGGCGCTGGGCGACCAGCTCCGTCAGGGCGGCCAGCCGGCTCAGCAGCGCGTCGAGGTCGCCGACCGCGTGCGCGTCGGTGATCGCTTCGCGGAGCTTGACGATGGTCGCCTCGGCCTGGGCGGGCGGCAGGTCGGTGCCGCGGACCCGCTGTTCCAGCAGCGTCACCTGCCCGGCCAGCTCGTCGAACTTGCGATGGAAGTAGGCGAGTGCCTCTTCCGGCTCGCCGGCCTGCCAGGACCCGACGGCCCGTTCTCCCTCAGCCGTACGCACGTAGACGGTGCCGTCGTCGTCTACCCGGCCCCACGGGTCGGTGCTCACCGTGTCCTCCCGCACTTTCATCAGCCTTTCGAGGCTAACCGCCCCTTGGTTGTATTACGTCAGCTCTTGTTGGACATTGTCACGTTTTTGATTTCGACGGTTTCCTTCGGGGCTCCGGTCCCGTCCGGCCCGGGGGTGATGACGCCGCCCTTGTTCACCTTGTCGATGATCTCCATGCCCTTGGTGACCGTACCGAACGGGGTGTACTGCGGCGGCAGCTGGGTGTCGCCGTACACGATGAAGAACTGGCTGCCGTTGGTGTCGGGGCCGCTGTTGGCCATGGCCACGACACCGCGGGTGTATTTGGCGCCTTCGAGGTTCTCGTTGACGAAACGGTAGCCCGGGCCGCCCTGGCCGTCGGTCTGGCCCTTGCCGTCGGCCTTGGCCAGTGGGTCGCCGCACTGCAGCATCGGGAACTGGTCGGAGCCGAGGCGGTGGCACTTGGAGCCGTCGAAGAACTTCTTCTCCGCCAGGAACGCGAAGGAGTTGACCGTGCACGGCGTCTTCTCGGCCGAGACCGCGATCACGATGTCGCCCTGGTTGGTCTTGAGGGTCATCGTCTTGGGTTTGGTGTCCACCTTGGCCGGGGGCATGCCCACGTTCTTGGCGGGGCCGCCGTCGGCGTCGGCGACGTAGCCGCAGGTGCCGCTGGCCGGGTCGAAGGCCGTCGGCTTGGCGGCGGCGGCACCCGTCTCCGACGGGCTCGCCGAGGCCGCCGGGGTGGCCGTGGCCGGTGAGTCGCCGCCTCCGAGCAGGGTCGTCGCGGCGACGACGCCGCCGATGACCACCACGACGGCCACGCTGGTGCCGATGATCGCGTTGCGCTTGGCCCTGGCCTCGCGCTCCAAGCGCCGCTGGGTCTGCCGCTCGTAGTGCTCGCGCGCCAGCTGCTTCTGGCGGTCCTTGCCGCTCACCGCTTCGCCCTCCCGAGTGCCGGAGTATTACTTAATGAGGTGGGCGAATCGTATCGGCCAAAGGGTAATGGTTCGCAGCCCGCCGACCCGCACCGGTACCCTTCGGTTACATTCCCATCCGTATTCTTGACGAGATCAGCTGAGGCAGATGCTCATCGCCGGCTTTCCCGCAGGGTCGTTTCAGACCAACTGCTACGTCGTCGCTCCCGCCGCCGGCGAGGAGTGCGTCATCGTCGACCCGGGCCAGAACGCCGTCGGCGACCTCGACGACGTGCTGCGCGAGCATCGGCTCAAGCCGGTCGCGGTGCTGGTCACCCATGGGCACATCGACCACATGTGGTCGGTCGCCCCGGTCTGCGGGGCACGCGACGTCCCCGCGTGGATCCACCCGGAGGACCGCGAGCTGCTCTCGGATCCGGGCAAGGGGCTGTCGCTGACGACCCGGCAGCAGCTGTTCGGCGGGCTGACCTTCAGCGAGCCCGACGACGTGCGCGAGCTCGCCGACGGCGAGGTGCTGCGGCTGGCGGGCATGGAGCTCACCGTCGACCACACCCCGGGCCATACCAGGGGGTCGGTGACGTTCCGGCTGCCCAGCACCGAAGAGATCCCGGACGTGCTGTTCTCGGGCGACCTGCTGTTCGCCGGCTCCATCGGCCGCACAGACCTCCCGGGCGGCGACTACCCGACCATCCTGCGCAGCCTGGCGACCAAATGCCTGCCGCTGCCGGAGGACACGGTGGTCCTGCCCGGCCACGGACCACAGACCACGATCGGCCACGAGCGCGCCACCAACCCGTATCTCGCGGAAGCCGCCCCGTACGCCGCTCCCACCAGGGGACTCTAAAAATGACTTTGCAGGCGCCCAAGGGCACCTTTGACTGGCTCCCACCGCGTTCGGAGCAGGCGCTCGCCGTGCGGGAGGCGCTGACCGCCCCGGCCCGCCGCGCGGGCTACGGCTACATCGAGACCCCGGTCTTCGAGGACACCGCGCTGTTCGTCCGCGGGGTCGGCGAATCGACCGACATCGTCTCCAAGGAGATGTACACCTTCGAGGACAAGGGCGGGCGCTCCCTCACGCTGCGCCCCGAGGGCACCGCCTCGGTCGTGCGCTCGGTCCTCCAGCACGGCCTGCACAACGGCCAGCTCCCGGTGAAGCTGTGGTACTCCGGCAGCCAGTTCCGCTACGAGCGCGCCCAGAAGGGCCGCTACCGCCACTTCTGGCAGGTCGGCGCCGAGGCGCTGGGGGCGGAGGACCCGGCGCTGGACGCCGAGCTGATCGTGCTGGCCGCCGACGGCTATGCCGGGCTGGGGCTCACCGGGGTCCGGCTGCTGCTCAACACGCTGGGCGACCGGGAGTGCCGCCCCGTCTACCGGGCCGCGCTCCAGGACTTCCTGCGCACCCTCGACCTCGACGAGGCCACCCGGCAGCGGATCGAGATCAATCCGCTGCGCGTGCTCGACGACAAGCGCCCCGAGGTGCAGGCCCAGCTCGCCGGGGCCCCGCTGGTCGTCGACCACCTGTGCGAGGCGTGCAAGATCTACCACGAGGAGGTCCGCTCGCTGCTGACCGCCTCCGGCGTGGCCTACACCGACGACCCCAGGCTGGTCCGCGGGCTCGACTACTACACGCGCACCACGTTCGAGTTCGTCCATGACGGGCTGGGCTCCCAGTCGGCGGTCGGCGGCGGTGGCCGCTACGACGGGCTGAGCGAGATGCTCGGCGGCCCGGCCCTGCCCAGCGTCGGCTGGGCGCTCGGCGTCGACCGGACGCTCCTGGCCATGGAGGCCGAGGGCCTGGCGGGCGCCGAGACCACCGACCCGCGCGTCCAGGTGTACGGTGTGCCGCTGGGTGAGGAGGCGCGCCGCCGGATGTTCCTGCTCATCACCGAGCTGCGCCGGGCCGGTCTCGACGCCGACATGTCGTTCGGCGGCAAGGGCGTCAAGGGCGCCATGAAGGGCGCCGACCGGTCGGGGGCGAGCTATGCGGTGATCCTCGGCGAGCGAGATATCGCCGCGGGGTCCGCACAGGTCAAGGACCTGGTCAGCGGCGACCAGGCCGCCGTACCGCTCGCTGAGATCGTCACGACCTTGAAGGAGAGACTGAAGAAATGATCCGCACGCACGAAGCGGGATCACTGCGCAAGGAGCACGCCGGGCAGCAGGTGACGCTGGCCGGCTGGGTGGCGCGCCGCCGCGACCACGGCGGCGTGGTCTTCATCGACCTGCGTGACGCCTCCGGTTCCTCCCAGGTGGTCTTCCGCGAGGAGGACGACGCGCACGGCCTGCGCGCGGAATACTGCGTCAAGGTCGTCGGAGAGGTGCGGGTCCGTCCGGAGGGCAACGAGAACCCCGAGCTGCCGACCGGTGCGATCGAGGTCGTCGCCTCCGAGGTCGAGGTGCTCAGCGAGTCCGCCCCGCTGCCGTTCCCGATCGAGGGCGGCACCGGGGTGTCGGAGGAGGCCCGGCTCAAATACCGCTACCTCGACATCCGCCGCCAGCAGGTCGCGCAGGCCATGCGGATCCGCTCCAAGGCCACCTACCTGGCCCACGAGGTGATGAACGAGCACGGGTTCAACTACATCGAGACCCCGACGCTGACCCGTTCCACCCCCGAGGGCGCCCGCGACTTCCTGGTCCCGGTCCGCCTGCAGCCCGGTAGCTGGTACGCGCTGCCCCAGTCGCCGCAGCTGTTCAAGCAGCTGCTCATGGTCGCCGGCATGGAGCGCTACTACCAGCTCGCCCGCTGCTTCCGCGACGAGGACCTGCGCGCCGACCGGCAGCCGGAGTTCACCCAGATCGACGTCGAGATGTCCTTCGTGGACCAGGACGACGTCATCGCCCTGGGCGAGGCTCTGATCAGCCGCATCTGGAAGGAGACGCTCGGCTACGAGCTGCCGACGCCGCTGCCCCGGATGACCTACTGGGAGGCCATGTCCCGCTACGGCTCCGACAAGCCGGACCTGCGGTTCGGCCAGGAGCTCGTCGAGATGACGGAATACTTCGCCGAGACCACCTTCCGCGTCTTCCAGGCTCCCTACGTGGGCGCCGTGGTCATGCCGGGTGGCGCCTCCCAGACCCGCAAGGAGCTGGACGGCTGGCAGGAGTGGGCCAAGTCGCGCGGCGCCAGGGGCCTGGCCTACGTCCTCGTCGGCGAGGACGGCACGCTCGGCGGCCCGGTCGCCAAGAACCTCTCGGAGAGCGAGGCCGCGGGCCTGGCCGCCAAGACGGGCGCCAAGCCCGGTGACGCGATCTTCTTCGCGGCCGGCGCGGCCTCGGGCTCGCGCGACCTGCTCGGCGCGGCCCGCCTGGAGATCGGCCGCCGCTGCGGCCTGATCGACGAGTCGGCGTGGAACTTCCTGTGGATCGTCGACGCCCCCATGTTCGAGGAGGACGGCGAGGGCGGCTGGACCGCGGTCCACCACCCGTTCACCGGGCCCAAGCCCGAGTGGGCCGACAACTTCCAGGACCACCCCGGCGAGGCCCTGGCCTACGCCTACGACATGGTCTGCAACGGCATGGAGATCGGCGGCGGCTCGATCCGTATCCACCGGGCCGAGATGCAGCAGCGCGTCTTCGACGTGCTCGGCATCTCCAAGGAGGAGGCGGAGAGCAAGTTCGGCTTCCTGCTGGAGGCGTTCAAGTACGGCCCGCCCCCGCACGGCGGCATCGCCTACGGCTGGGACCGCGTCTGCATGCTCCTGGCGGGCGGCGACTCGATCCGCGACGTCATCGCCTTCCCGAAGACGGCTTCCGGCTTCGACCCGCTGACCAGCGCGCCCACCCCGATCACGGGTGAGCAGCGCAAGGAGGCGGGCGTGGACGCCAAGCCGAAGGCGGAGGTCTAGGCTCCCCGGCACGGTCGGAGGCCCCCCGGAACAGCCGCGTTCCGGGGGGCCTCCGCCGTGACCGGAAGGGGCTAGAAGCGGACGGGCAGCGCCCGCAGCCCACGGATCAGCGAGCCGTTCCGGTGCCAGGCGATCTCGCCGGGCGGGCAGGCGAGCGCGAGGTCCGGCAGGCGGCGCAGCAGCGTCTCGAAGGCGATCTGGGCCTCCAGGCGGGCCAGCGGCGCGCCCAGGCAGAAGTGGATGCCGTGGCCGAAGGCCAGGTGGCGGTTGTCGGTCCGGGTGATGTCGAGGGTGTCGGGACCGTCGAACGCCCCGGGGTCGCGGCCCGCCGCGCCGAGGCAGATGTGGACCAGGCTGCCCTTGGGGATGGGGACGCCGGCGATCTCCATGTCGTCGGTGGAGAAGCGGAAGGAGGCTCGCTCCACGGGGCCGTCGTAGCGTAGGAACTCCTCGATCGCCGACGGCAGCAGTCCGGGCCGTTCCCGCAGCAGCGCGAGCTGGCCGGGGTGGGTGAGCAGGGCCAGCATGCCGTTGCCGATCAGGTTGACCGTGGTCTCGTGCCCGGCGATGAGCAGCAGCGTGAGCGTGGACAGCACCTCCTCCTCGCTGAGCAGCTCCTCCTCGTCGCGGGCGGCGACCATCGCGCTGACCATGTCGTCGCGGGGCCGGGCCCGGCGCTCGGCGATGATCCGGGTGAAGTAGGCGCGCACGGCGTCGTTCGCCTCGGCGCGGTGCCGGACCTGCTCCTCGTCGAGAGGCGGGGTGATCAGAGAGGTCGACCAGTCACCGAAGGCTTCGCGGTCGTCGACCGGGACGCCCAGCAGCTCGCAGATCACCGTGATCGGCAGCGGGAAGGCGAAGTCGTCGAGCAGGTCGGCGTGGCCCCTGGCGGTCATCGCGTCGATGAGCTCGTCGGTGATCTCCTGGACCCGGGGCCGCAGGCTCTCGGTCCGCCGCGGGGTGAAGGCCCTGGAGACCAGGCGGCGCAGCCGGGTGTGGTCGGGCGGGTCGCTGTTGAGCATGTTGTGCGCGAGCACCGGGTTGTCCTGCTCGAGGAGCATGGGGAACAGCTCCGGCCACCGGGCCGGGTTCATGCTCAGGCGGGGGTCGTTGAGGGCCTTGCGGCCGTGCTCGTAGTCGACCACCAGGAAGGCGTCGGTACCGGGTGGGAAGTCGATCGGGTGGACCGGGCCCCTGTCCCGGAGCGCGCCGTAGGTGGAATAGGGATCCCTGCTGAACTCCGGGCTGAACACGAACTCGGCGGGTAGTTTCTCCGGCATCGGCGCCCCTCAGTGAGATGGATCACACTGTCTCCGCTTCAAGTGTCACTTGGGGACGCCGGATGTCGACCCTATATGAGCGGGATCACACGATATGGGATAGATCGTCCGCAGTATCGGGAGCTCCGCGGCGCGGGCCCGCCAGGGAGAAACGGCTCGGAAAAACCGGCGCGGGAGAACCCGCTCGGAGCGCCGGCCCGGAGAAAAGCGGACGCCCCGGCGGTCGGTCGACCGCCGGGGCGTCCCGCCCGGAACCTCGTCAGGTGAGCTTCATGTCCTTGATGATCACCGGGAGCTTGGGGGCGGTGGACCCGCCGTCGCCGGTGATGTCCTCGGGGTTGACGATCCACCCGCCCGCGGCGATCTTCTCCAGGACGTCCATGCCCTTGGAGACGATCCCGAAAGGCGTGTATCCCTGGTCCAGCTGGGCGTTCTCGTCTCCGAGGGAGAACCAGAACTGGCTGCCGTTCTGGTTGCTCGCGTCGGGGGGCTGGGCCAGCGCGACCGTGCCCTTGGCGTACGGCATGCCCCCGAGGTTCTCGTCGTTGAAGACGTAGCCCGAGCTGCCCTGGCCGTCGGTGGGATTCTCGCCGTCGGCCTTGGCCTGCGGGTCGCCGCACTGGAGCATGGACAGACCGGAGTTCTCCGGGGTGGCCAGGCGGTGGCACTTGGTGTTGTCGTAGAAGTTCTTCTTGGCCAGGAAGGCGAAGGAGTTCACCGTGCAGGGGGCCTGCTGGGTCGCCAGGTCGATCACGACGACACCGTGGTTGGTGGTGATCGTCATGGTCTTCAGCTTCAGGTTGGGCTTGCTCGGCGGCATGCCCACCTTCTTGGCCGGGCTGCCGCTGGTGTCCTTGCGGTAGGCGCAGCTCACCTTGGACGGGTCGGCCGGGGTGCTGGGCATGGCCGAGATCGACGGCTGCGCGGTGTCGGAGGGGGCCGGCGAGCTCGCGGCCACGGGCTTGCCGTCGCCCTTGCCTCCGAGCAGGGTCGTCGCGGCGACCAGGCCGCCGACGACGACGACGACCGCGACGCCGGCGCCGATGAAGGTGTTCCGCTTCGCCTTGGTCGCCTGCTCAGCACGCTGGGCCTGACGCTCCTTGTGCTCCCGCGCCAGCTGGCTCTGGCGGTCCTCGCCGCTCACCGCTATGTCCTCCACGATCACCGTTTCATGACTATTGACTGGCGGAAAGCGTACCGGCCTTGGCGTGTGCTGGATGTAAGTGACGTAATCCAACGCATGGGACAGATGGGGAACTCACCGGACACCCTGGTGCATTTCAGAACCGTTCGTGGTGAGATTCCGTATTCGGTGATGAAGAGTCGCGTATGACCGGAGCCCCCGCATGTTCGACGAGATCCTGGGCCTGCCCGCCCATCCCCTGATCATCCATGCCGCCGTGGTCCTGACGCCGCTCCTGGCGGTGCTGGCCGCCGCCCACGCGCTGGCACCGCGCACGCGGGCCGTACTGAAGTGGCCGGTGACGGCGCTCGCGGTGATCGTCCCGATCGCCGTCCTCGCGGCCAGGCAGAGCGGCGAGGCGCTGAAGGACGGGCGGTTCTCCTCGGTCGACGGCCGGCTCGGCCGGCGCATCGCCGAGCACGAGGGCTTCGCCACGCCGCTGCTGCTGTCCGCCCTCGCCCTGGGCGTGGTCTCGCTGATCCTCGTCCATCTCTCGCAGGGTGAGCGGTACGGACGGCTGAGCGGGCCGGCCGTCTCGGCGCTCACCGTGCTCGTGGCCGTCGCGGCGCTCTACTACGTGCTGCGCGCCGGGCACAGCGGGGCGGTCGCCGTCTGGGGGAGCTGACCGGGCCGGGGCTCCTTCCGCGGGCGCCGGCGGGCGCCCGCCGGAAACCCCCGCCGCGTTGGACGGACTCCCCGCCGCGCCGGACGGCCTCCTTGTCGGACGGCCTCCCTCCCGCGCCGGACGGGCGCCCGGCGCGTGGATCCGGCAGCGGCGCCCTGCCGGTACTGTCGGAGCGTGGACAGCCTGTTCGATTCGGCGGTGGAGGAGGCCCATCGCGGCCATGAGCCCCTGGCGGTGCGGATGCGCCCGCGCGGCCTCGACGAGGTGATCGGCCAGCGCCACCTGCTGGGCCCCGGCACGCCGCTGCGCAGGCTGGTCGAGGCCGAGGCGCCGATGTCGCTGTTTCTGTGGGGCCCGCCCGGCACCGGCAAGACCACCCTGGCCTATGTGGTGGCGGGGGTCACCAAGCGCCGCTTCGTCGAGGTCTCCGCCGTGTCCGCGGGCGTCAAGGAGGTCCGCGCGGCCATCGAGCAGGCCCGGCGCGAGCTGGGCATGTCCGGCCGCCAGACCGTGCTGTTCGTGGACGAGGTGCACCGTTTCAACAAGGCCCAGCAGGACGCCCTGCTGCCCGCGGTGGAGAACCGCTGGGTCACCTTCATCGGCGCCACCACCGAGAACCCGTTCTTCTCCGTCATCTCGCCGCTGCTGTCCCGCTCGCTCCTGCTGACCCTGGAGTCGCTGTCGGAGGACGACATCCGGTCGGTGCTGGAGCGCGCCGTGACCGACCCGCGCGGCCTGGACGGCAGGACGGAGCTGGCGCCCGAGGCCGCCGAGCACCTGACACGGCTGGCCGGGGGAGACGCCCGCAGGTCGCTGACCTACCTGGAGGCCGCCTCGCTGATCGCCGACGGCGAGATCACCGTCGAGGTGGTGGAGCGCGCGGTGGACAAGGCGGCCGTCCGCTACGACCGCCAGGGCGACCAGCACTACGACGTGATCAGCGGCTTCATCAAGAGCATGCGCGGCTCGGACGCCGACGCGGCGCTGCACTATCTCGCTCGCATGATCGAGGCGGGTGAGGATCCCCGCTTCATCGCGCGCCGGATCGTCATCTTCGCCTCCGAGGACGTCGGCATGGCCGACCCGACGTGCCTGCAGGTCGCGGTGGCCGCGGCCCAGGCGGTGGAGTTCATCGGCCTGCCCGAGGGGCGGCTCAACCTGGCCCAGGCGGTCATCCACTGCGCGCTGGCCCCCAAGTCCAACGCGGTGACCAACGCGATCGGCGCGGCCTCGGAGGACGTGCGGCGCGGCGGCATCGGCCACGTGCCCAACCACCTGCGCGACGCCCATTACAGCGGAGCCGGGAAGCTCGGCCACGGCAAGGGCTACAAATACCCGCACGACTTCGAGCACGGTCTGGTCCGCCAGGACTACGTCCCGCAGGAGCTCCGGGAGCGCCGCTACTACCAGCCCACCCGCCACGGGGCCGAGGCGGCCTTCGCCGACCGCTGGTCCAAGATCCGCTCCTTTCTCCGCGGCCAGTAACCCCCCCGGAAGGGGGGTGGCGGCCGCCCGGAGGGAGGTCCTGGGAGATCCGCCCGGCGCGGGCCGCCGCGGCGTCAAGCTAGCCGCGGCGGGGTTTCCGGCGACTAGCCTGGGTAGGCGCCCCCTGCGGGGCGGGGACGGCCCGCCGGCGAGGTCCGGCCCCGCGACGCCTCCCGGCCCATGCGGGACGGCCCGTCTGAGACGGCGTGCCGGGGGAGTGGTGCCGGACGCGATAGGGTTTTGCCGTTCCAGCCGGGTCGAGTGAGGAGATCGGCGCATGCTTACCGCCGGAGAGGTCGCAGGGCTGATCGTCGCCGTGGCGTGGGTGGTCCTGGTCTGCTTCCTGGCCATGGTCCTGGTGAGGCTGGCCCGGCTGCTCACCGAGACCACCAAGATGGTCTCGGAGCTGGGCGAGCGGGTGGTGCCGCTGCTGGAGGACGTCACGACCACCGTCAGCGAGGCCAACCGCCAGCTCGTGGCCGTCGAGGCGATCGCCGTGGACGTCAAGCAGGTCAGCGGGCACGTCGCCAAGGTCAGCGATGTCGCCCAGACCCTGGTCACCGGGCCGCTGATCAAGATCGCGGCACTCGGTCACGGCGTCCGGCAGGCCCTGCACGTCCGTGGCAGATCGAACCTTCGGATGCTGGAGAGGCGGCGGCGATGATCCGGCGACTGTTCTACATGTCCCTGGGCGCGTTCGGCGCGGTGTGGGTCATGCGTAAGCTGCAGGCGCTGCACCCGAACCACCTGGCCCGGCGCGCCGTGCACAGCGCCTCCGGCGCCCTGGAGCAGATGAGGGACTTCGCCGGCGACGCCCTGGAGGGCGCGGCCAAGCGGGAAACCGAGTTGCGGTCCAGGTTCGGGCTCGACACTGTTGAGAACACCTATCACTACGATGTAAAGGATGGCCGCTGACATGGAGTCGGCAGAGATCGCCCGCCGCTTCCTGCGCTTCTTCGAGGAGCGTGGGCACGCCGTAGTGCCCTCGGCCAGCCTGGTTGCCGAGGACCCGACGCTGCTGCTGGTCCCCGCGGGCATGGTGCCGTTCAAGCCCTACTTCCTGGGCCAGCAGAAGCCGCCCTTCAGCCGGGCCACCAGCGCCCAGAAGTGCGTGCGCACCCCCGACATCGAAGAGGTCGGCAAGACCACCAGGCACGCCACGTTCTTCCAGATGCTGGGCAACTTCTCCTTCGGCGACTACTTCAAGGAGCAGGCGATCCCGCTGGCGTGGGAGCTGCTGACCAAGCCGGAGTCCGAGGGCGGCTTCGGCTTCCCCGAGGAGCGCCTCTGGGTCACCGTCTACTACGACGACGACGAGTCCTACGCCATCTGGCACGACAAGGTCGGCGTCCCGGAAGAGCGCATCCAGCGCCGCGGCATGGCTGACAACTACTGGTCGATGGGCGTGCCCGGACCATGTGGCCCGTGCACCGAGATCTACTACGACCGCGGCCCCGAATACGGCAAGGACGGCGGCCCGATCGCCGACGAGAACCGCTACCTCGAGGTGTGGAACAACGTCTTCATGCAGTTCGAGCGCGGCGCGGGCGGGGTGAAGGAGGACTACCCGATCCTCGGTGAGCTGCCCGCCAAGAGCGTCGACACCGGCATGGGCCTGGAGCGCATGGCGGCGATCCTGCAGGGCGTCGACAACATCTACGAGATCGACACCACCTACAAGATCCTTGAGCGGGCCGCCGAGCTCACCAAGACGCGCTACGGCCGCGACGAGCGCGCCGACGTCTCGCTGCGGGTCATCGCCGACCACGTCCGGACCGGCGTCATGCTCGTCGCCGACGGCGTGCTGCCCTCCAACGAGGGACGCGGCTACGTGCTGCGCCGCATCCTGCGCCGCGCCATCCGCAACCTGCGCCTGCTCGGCGCGGGCGAGGAGCGCTACATGCACGAGCTCACCGCGGTGACCATCGGCGTGATGAGCGACCAATACCCCGAGCTCAAGGTCGACGCCCCGCAGATCCACGGTGTCATCGACGCCGAGGAGGCCTCCTTCCTGGGCACCCTCCGCACCGGCACCGCGATCTTCGACGTGGCCGTGGAGGAGACCAAGCGCAAGGGGCAGGGCACGCTCGGCGGGGAGCAGGCCTTCCAGCTCCACGACACCTACGGCTTCCCGATCGACCTGACCCTGGAGATGGCCTCCGAGCAGGGGCTGAAGGTCGACGAAGAGGGCTTCCGCCGGTTGATGAAGGAGCAGCGCGACCGGGCCAAGGCCGACGCCGCCGCCAAGAAGACCGGCAACGCCGACATCTCGGTGTTCGGGCAGATCCTGGAGAAGACCGGCAAGGTCGAGTTCCTCGGCTACGACCAGGTCAGCGCCGAGTCGGAGGTCATCGGCGTCCTCGTCGGCGGGCTCTCGGTCCCGGCCGCGGGCGCCGGCACCGAGGTCGAGGTCGTGCTGGGCCGCACCCCCTTCTACGCCGAGGGCGGCGGTCAGCTCGCCGACCAGGGCGTCATCCGCACCGACGGGGCCGAGGTGGAGATCGTGGACGTGCAGTCCCCGGTCGCCGGCGTCGTCGTGCACCGCGGAAAGGTCCGCACCGGTGAGATCCGGGTGGGCGACCAGGCCCAGGCCGAGATCGACGTCGAGCGGCGCCGCGCCATCTCCCGCAGCCACACCGCCACCCACCTGGTGCACCGCGGTTTCCGCAACGCGCTGGGCGAGACGGCGGCGCAGGCCGGTTCGGAGAACTCGCCCGGCCGCTTCCGCTTCGACTTCACCGCCGCCGGCGCCGTGGCGCCCAGCATGCTCCGTGACGTCGAGGACGAGGTCAACGCCGTCCTGATCAACGACCTCAAGGTCAACGCCTTCCACACCTCGCAGGCCGAGGCCCGGGCGATGGGCGCGCTGGCCCTGTTCGGCGAGAAGTACGGTGAGACCGTCCGCATCGTCGAGGTCGGCGAATACTCCCGTGAGCTCTGCGGCGGCACCCACGTCTCCAGCTCCGGCCAGCTCGGTCTGGTCAAGGTGCTGGGCGAGGCGTCGATCGGCGCGGGCGTGCGCCGGGTGGAGGCCCTGGTCGGCCTGGACGCCTTCCGCTTCCTGGCCCGCGAGAGCGTGCTCGTCGCCCAGCTGTCGGAGCAGCTCAAGGCCCGTCGTGAGGAGCTGCCCGAGCGGATCGAGGGCATCGTCACCCGGCTGCGCACCGCGGAGAAGGAGCTGGACAAGCTCCGCTCCGCCCAGGTGCTCGCGATGGCGGGCGAGCTGGCCGCCGGTGCCCGGGACCTGCACGGCGTGTCCGTCGTGACGCACCGCGCCCCTGACGGGACCTCCCCCGACGACCTGCGCAGGCTCGCCCTCGACGTGCGCGGCCGCTTCCCCGGTGAGCGCCCCGCGGTCGTCGTCGTCGCCGGCGTCCCCGGCGACCGGCCGGTGGTCGTCGCGACGGTGAACGAGACCGGGCGCGAGCGGGGTCTGAAGGCGGGCCGGCTCGTCGGTGTCGCCGCCAAGGCGCTCGGCGGTGGCGGCGGAGGCAAGGACGACGTCGCCCAGGGCGGCGGGGTCCGTCCCGAGGCGATCGGCGAGGCGCTCGGCGCCGTCGAGCAGGCGATCGCCCAGACGCTCGTCTGACGGCGGGCGCCTGCGGACCGGATCCGGCTCGGGGCGGAGACGATGATGAGAAGCGGTATCCGGATGGGCGTCGACGTCGGCTCGGTCCGCATCGGCGTGGCCCGCAGCGACCCCTCGGGGCTGCTGGCCACGCCGGTGGAGACCGTACGGCGCGGCAGGGGCGACCTGGACCGGCTCGCGGAGATCGCGGCCGAGTACGAGGTCGTCGAGATCGTGGTCGGCCTGCCGACCTCGCTTTCGGGGCGCGAGGGACAGGCGGCCGAGGCCGCCCGCGACTTCGCCGCCCGGATCGCGCGGCGGCTGGCGCAGATCCCGGTCCGGCTGTTCGACGAGCGGCTGACCACGGTCACCGCCCAGCAGGGCCTGCGGGCCAGCGGGGTGAAGGCCAAGAACCAGCGTGGTGTGGTGGATCAGGCGGCGGCCGTCGTGCTGCTCCAGGCGGCCCTGGACGCCGAGCGCGCCACCGGCACGCCGCCGGGCAGGGCGCTCGACCCGCCGGGCGAGGGGCAGCCCGGCGGAGGATCGAGTGGTGGGGCCGCTCGGTGAGCCCCCTGCGGCCGCCTGCGAGTGGTATGGCCCCGTCCCCCCTGGCGGTCGTCACGGTGGCGGGGCTCCGCCACGCCGAGGACGGACGGAGCCCCGGCCGTTCCGGGGGCACCGGAGCGACCGGCGGCCGGATCAGGGCGCGGGCCCCGCTCCGGTCCGGCGTCACGGTGCGCTACGCACAGTGGCGCGGGACCCCCGAGGTGCCGGAGAAGGGCACCCGGGTGAGACCGCCTCACGTCTGCTGTCCGCGGCCCGGATCCACTGTGTGGCCGGGGGCGAGGGTGCTGCGGACGCCTCTCAGGCCATATCAAGGTGATTGCTTCCGGTTTGTCACAATCGCTCCGGAGCATAGAATCACGAAATTCGCTGATACGGAGAGTGAGTTCGTGAGAGACCGGGAAGACCTGAACCGTTACCTCGGGGCGTGTTGATGCCCGGCGGAACACCTCTCGTTCCGTCGCATGCGGCGACGCGCACCGGCAGGCCTGGAGAAGGTGCCCGGCGAACCGGGGCGTTTGGCCCGGTGTCCCCCCTCGGTTTGGCATACCCGCTTGACGCCAGGCCGCACCTACCGGGAGATTGGCCGGCGACTCTATGAACGATCTCGATATGGACTTCCTGGTCGCCGACGACGACGGTGGGTCGCGGCGCAAGTCCCGCGCGTCCTCGGGCGGCGGCCGGCGCGGCCGTCGCCGTAAGCGCCGCCGAAACCGGGGCGGGTTCCTCGCCCCGATGCTCGCGGTCATCGTCCTGCTGGGCGGCATCGGCGCCGGAGGCTTCTACGGCTACACCTGGCTGCGCGATGTGATGACGCCCGACGACTACACCGGGCAGGGCACCGGCGAGGTCGTCGTGGAGATCAAGGGCGGCCAGAGCGCCTCGGACGTCGCCCAGACCCTGCAGGACAAGGGCGTGGTCAAGAGCGCCCGGGCCTTCGCCGACGCCGTCGCCAAGGCGGGCAAGAGCTCCTCCCTGCAGCCCGGCGAATACACCATGCGCAAGCAGATGTCGGCCGCCGCCGCCGTCGAGCTGCTCGACCCGGCCAAGCGGCTGCTGGAGCGGGTGACCCTCAAGGAGGGCCTGCGCCTGTCCGACACCCTGGAGCAGCTCGCCAAGCAGACCGGCAAGCCGCTCAAGGAGTTCCAGCGGGCCGCCAAGGACGTCAAGGCGCTGGGCCTGCCCTCCTACGCCAAGGGCAGGCTGGAGGGCTACGCCTTCCCGGCCACCTACGAGATCACGCCCAAGATGGAGCCCGCCGACATCCTGATCGCGATGGTCGACCGCTTCCACGAGACCGCCGGCAAGGACGGGCTGGTGAAGGAGGCCAGGGCTCTCGGTCGCACCCCGCACGAGATCATGACGATCGCCAGCATCGTCCAGGCCGAGTCCGGCAGCGTCAAGGACATGGGCAAGGTGGCCCGGGTCATCTACAACCGCCTCGACGGCAACCCCCCGCGCAAGCTGGAGATGGACAGCACGGTGATGTACGGGCTGAACAAGTACGGCGTCGCGGCGACCAACGCCGACCTTGAAAGCGACTCGCCCTACAACACCTACGCGCGGCTCGGCCTGCCGCCGGGACCGATCGCCAACCCCGGCGACCACGCCATCCAGGCGGCGCTCCACCCGACCAAGGGCGACTGGGTCTGGTTCGTGACCACCGACACCAAGCGCGGCATCACCAAGTTCACCTCCTCCGAGGCCGAGTTCTTCCGGTTCAAGGCGGAGTTCGAGCAGAACCAGAGGGGCGGATGATGAGGGCGGCGGTGCTCGGGTCCCCCATCGCCCACTCGCTCTCCCCCTACCTGCACCGCGCCGCCTACGAGGCCCTGGGCCTGTACGACTGGCGCTATGAGGCGATCGAGTGCGACGAGGCCGGGCTGCCCGCCCTGATCGGCGGCTCCGGCCCCGAGTGGGCGGGGCTGTCGCTGACCATGCCGCTCAAGCGGGCCGTGCTGCCGCTGCTCGACACGGTCTCCGAGCTAGCGGTCCAGGTGGGCGGGGCCAACACCGTGATCTTCCGCGACGGAGCCCGGCACGGTGACAACACCGACGTCCACGGCATCGTGCAGGCGCTCGCCGAGGCGGGCGTGACCCGGCCCCGGGCGGCGACGATTCTCGGTGGGGGAGCGACGGCGGCCTCCGCGCTGGCCGCGCTGCGCGAGCTGGGCCTGGCCGAGGCGGCCCTGGTGGTCCGCGAGCCGGCCAGGGCCTGGGAGACCGCGGAGGTGGCCGAGCGGCTGGGCATGACCCTGGCGGTGCGGACCTTCGACAAGCTCGACGACACCCTGGATGTGGACCTGGTCGTTTCGACCCTGCCCGCCGGAGCCGCCGACGACCTCGCCGGCCGGGTCGCCGGGGTGCCCGCGCTCTTCGACGTGGTCTACGCGCCGTGGCCCACCCGCCTGGCCGCGGCCGTGGCGGAGCGGGGCGGCGCGGTGATCGGCGGCTTCCCCATGCTCCTGCACCAGGCGGTCCGTCAGGTCGAGCTGATGACCGGCCGGACCGACGTGCCGGTGGAGACGATGCGGGCGGCAGGCAAGGCCGAGATCGTCAGACGAGCCGCTCCGGAGAGCTGACCGTCCCGGTGCCGTAGGGCATGAAGCCGCGCCGGGCGGCGACGGCCAGGACGCCGACGAGCAGGATCTCCACCAGGGACAGGAGCCACCTACCGTCGAGGGTCCTGCGGATCAGGCCGTCGCCGTACATCAGGAGCAGCATCGGCGACAGCAGCAGGATCACCCGGCGGCCGACCGGGGTGCGGCTGCCGGCCCCGCAGGCCATGGCGACCAGGGCCGGGCCGAGCAGGACGTTGGCGTAGTCGTCGGCTGACCAGCCGTACCAGAACGCGGTCGCCGCCGCCATCGCCACCGTGCTGACGGCGGCCCACAGGAGCAGTCTCCGGCGGCCGATGAGCTCGGTGCCCTCGGCGGGACGCGGCGCGGCGGTGAGCAGCAGAGCCGTGATCAGACCGGGCAGGGCCCCGAGCGCCTGCTCGGCGAGGGTGGATGCGCTGCCCGGGGGGTAGCCGCCCGTCCGCTCGACCAGGTCCGCGGTGGCCACGGCGGTGACGACGGGACCGGCGAGCCCGAGGATCCACGCGGCGGCCGCCGCCGTCCAGCGCAGGCCGCGCAGTGCGAGCCCCACGATCAGCGCGTTGGGCAGGAGGTCGACGAGCCCCAGCAGGTTGTAGGCCGACAGGCCCGGATCGCTCGGCCACAACAGCACGACCATCCCGGCGACCTGGTTGAGGAGCAGGTAGACGGGGGTGATGACGGCGGCGACGTTCAGCGCGTCGCGCCAGTGCGCGGCGGCCTCGGGGCCGAGGAACCGCTGGAGGCGGATCTGCACTCCGCCCCGGACCAGGTCGAGGGCGTCGCGTGGGTCCGGCAGCCTGCGCCCCGGCTCGGCTCCGGCCAGCAGCACCCCGATCATCTCCTCCTCGTGGCGCGCCCTGTGCTCCCGGGGGTAACAGGCCATGAGCCTGCGGTAGCGCGTCTCCAGAGGGTTCACGCGGCGCCTCCGGCGAGACCGCGGCGGAACAGCGTGCCGCCGGCCGGCCGGACGCGCAGGCGGGCGGCGGCGGCCGCGGCGTGCCGGCGCAGCCGTTCGGCCTCGGCCGCCAGGCGGTCGGCGCCGTCGCCGGTCAGCCGGTAGTAACGCCGCAGGCGGCCGTCCACGACCTCCTCGCGGTCGGCGGCGACGAGACCCTCGGACTGGAGGCGGTCGAGGGCGGCGTAGAGGGTGCCCGCGCGCAGGCGCACCCGGCCGTCGGAGATCTCCTGGACGTCGGTGATCACCCCGTAGCCGTGCTGGGGCCCGGCGGCCAGGGCCGTGAGGATCAGGAACGTGGGTTCCTGCATCGATCGCTCGCTCATACTGTCTTTATATAACGACCATCGGCATATCGCGCAACGGCTCCCGGGATCGCGCCGCCGGCGGGGATGTCGCGGGATGATTCTGTGGACGTGGGGGGTTGTGGTAATGTAACTACTCGATCGGTCCGGCATGCCTGCTGGACGCGCAAGCGGAGGTTCACCTCCCACCTGGTCGACCGCAAGGTCGGCAGGTCAAGGATCACACCGGGTAACTCCGGAGAGCTCAAGGTGTCAGATCCGATGAGCTCATGTGGCCCCGCATGCGCGACGTGCGGGGCATTTCGTGCATCCAGACCTGCCAACGGCCTGCGTTCCACGACCTCCCGGCACGATCGAGCATGTGGCAGCCGCCCGCGAAGGCGGCTGCGGATCGCAACCTAGGAGGCCCCATCAGCGCCGAGCCCCGCATCAACGACCGTATTCGCGTCCCCGAGGTCCGCCTCGTCGGCCCGAACGGCGAACAGGTTGGCATCGTCTCCATCGGCGATGCTCTGAAGCTGGCTCAGGAGTCCGACCTCGACCTCGTTGAGGTCGCGGCCACGGCCCGCCCGCCCGTGTGCAAGCTCATGGACTACGGCAAGTTCAAGTACGAGTCCGCGATGAAGGCACGTGAGGCGCGGCGTAACCAGGCGTACACGATCATCAAGGAGATCAAGCTCCGGCCGAAGATCGACCCGCACGACTACGAGACCAAGAAGGGTCACGTGGTGCGGTTCCTCAAGGCCGGAGACAAGGTCAAGGTCACGATCATGTTCCGCGGGCGGGAGCAGTCCCGACCCGAGCTGGGCTTCCGGCTCCTGCAGCGCCTGGCGGAGGACGTCACGGAGCTCGGCTTCGTGGAGTCCCAGCCCAAGCAGGACGGCCGAAACATGATCATGGTGATCGGCCCGCAC
Source organism: Streptosporangium sp. NPDC048886 (assembly GCF_055586905.1). Lineage (NCBI taxonomy): Bacteria > Bacillati > Actinomycetota > Actinomycetes > Streptosporangiales > Streptosporangiaceae > Streptosporangium > Streptosporangium sp. NPDC048886. The sequence continues at coordinate 21,683 of NZ_JBVJHH010000011.1, read as the reverse complement.
AAGAAGAAGGCCGAGGCCAAGGCCGAGAAGGCGGCGGCCAAGGCGCGGCGTGACGAGGACTCCGTGGAGGGTCAGGCGCCCGTCGAGGACGAGGTGGCCGCTCCGCAGGAGTGACTCGCATAGCCTGAACCGTCAGGTAGTCGCGAGATTAAGCCGAGACCGGGTCCGGTCTCGCAGTCAGGCATGCCCTTGACTCGGGTTACCGGCCCGGGACATCGGCACGATCGAGGGAGAGACGGCTGAGATGCCGAAGATGAAGACGCACAGCGGTGCGAAGAAGCGATTCCGGCTCACCGGTTCCGGCAAGATCAAGCGCCGCCGGGCCAACCGCGCGCACTACAACGAGTGGAAGTCGTCCACCTTGACGCGTCGTCTCAAGTCCGAGGTCGTGCTCTCCGATGCCGACGCCAAGAAGATCAAGAAGCTGCTCGCTAAGTAACGGCCCCCGGGGAGATAGATACACATGGCACGCGTGAAGCGGGCGATCAACGCCAAGAAGAAGCGCAAGGTCGTTCTCGAGCGGGCGAAGGGCTACCGGGGCCAGCGGTCCAGGCTGTACCGCAAGGCCAAGGAGCAGATGCTCCACTCGATGACCTATGCCTACCGCGACCGCAAGGACCGCAAGGGCACCTTCCGCCGTCTCTGGATCCAGCGCATCAACGCCGCTGCCCGCCAGAACGGCATCACCTACAACCGGCTCATCCAGGGTCTGCGCCTGGCCTCCATCGAGGTCGACCGCAAGATCCTCGCTGACCTCGCGGTCAACGACGCCGCCACGTTCGCGACGCTGGTCGAGGCCGCCAAGAAGGCGCTCCCGGCCGACGTGAACGCGCCGGTCGCCGGCTGAATCCGGCACTGACGAGTGTGCGGCCCACAGCGATCACGCTGTGGGCCGCATTCGCATTCTTGGGGGGACGGGCATGGCGGGATCTGAGCTGACCAACATCAAGTCGCCGAGGGTCAAGGCCGTGCGGCGGCTGACCAAACGGGCCTTCCGGGACCGGGACCGGTCCTTCCTCGCCGAGGGGCCGCAGGCCGTCCGCGAGGCGCTGGCGCTGGACGGCGTCGTGGTGGAGCTGTTCGCCACGGCCGAGGCCGGGACGCGCCACGCCGACATCGTCGCCGCCGCCACCGCCGCGGGGGTGCCCGTCCACCGGGCCAGCGGCGAGGTCATGGCCGAGCTCGCCCAGACCGTCACCCCGCAGGGGCTGTTGGCGGTGTGCCGGTTCGTGCACGTGGCCCTGGAGCGCGCCGTCACCGCCGACGCCAGGCTGGTGGCCGTGCTCGCCCACGTCCGCGATCCGGGGAACGCCGGGACCGTGCTGCGCACCGCCGACGCGGCGGGCGCCGACGCGGTCGTCTTCACCGACGCCTCGGTGGACCCCTACAACGGCAAGTGCGTCCGGGCCAGCGCGGGCAGCCTGTTCCACCTCCCGGTCACCACCGGGGCGCCGGTGGCGCAGGCCGTGCGGAGGCTGAAGGACTCCGGGCTGCGGGTGCTCGCCGCCGACGGCGCGGGCGAGCGGACCCTGGACGACGTGGACCTGTCCGGGCCGACCGCCTGGGTCTTCGGCAACGAGGCGTGGGGACTGCCGGAGGAGATCCTGCGGCTGACCGACGAAGTGGTCCGCGTGCCGATCTACGGCCGGGCCGAGAGTCTCAACCTCGCGACCGCCGCCGCGGTGTGTCTGTACGCATCTGCCCGGTCTCAGCGGGCCGGTTCCCGGACCCCCGCTCCGAGGCTGCCGTAGAACGCGGGAAACCCGCTATTGTCGGCGTTGTAGCGTCGAGGAGGCGGGGTCGTGCACGGCGAACACACCGACGAGCGGAGCGCTGATTCCGCCTGTGTGATCGACGTGGACGAGCTCCCCGACGGCCTCGTCGTCACCGACCGGGACGGCCACGTGCTGGCCGTCAACCGGGCCGCGACCCGCCTGACCGGGGTCACCCGCGACCAGGCCGCCGGACGGCACCTACGGGACGTGTTCTCCTTCCGTGACCACGACGGGCGCGACTGGTGGAAGTGGTTCGACACCTACGGCGGGCTGCCCACCCGCAGCCGCCAGCCCGAGCTCCCGCTGCGCACCCCGGGTGGCCAGGAGATGCTCGTGGCCGCCCGCCTGGTGCGCCGGCCCGAGCGGGGCGGCGAGATCGTCCGAGTGGTGATCACGATGCGCGACGCCGGCGCCCGCGCCCGCCTGGAGCGCAGCCGCGCCGACCTGGTCTCCACCGTGGCCCACGAGCTCCGCTCCCCGCTCACCAGCGTCAAGGGCTTCACCGCGACCCTGCTGGCCAAGTGGACCCGCTTCACCGACAACCAGAAGCTCGTCATGCTGGAGACGGTCAACGCCGACGCCGACCGGGTGACCCGGCTGATCACCGAGCTGCTCGACGTCTCCCGCATCGAGTCCGGGCGGCTGGAGATCCACCGCCAGGTGGTCGACATCCCGGCCAGGGCCCGCAAGATCATCGCTGGGCGGGTCGCGGCGGGCGAGCCGGAGGACCGCTTCCGGCTTCAGGTGCGGGACGAGCTGCCCGAGACCTGGCTCGACCAGGACAAGATCGACCAGGTGCTGGCCAACCTGGTGGAAAACGCGGTGCGGCACGGGCGCGGTACGGTGACAATAACCATCGAGCCGAACGAATGGGGAGTGACCGTGTCCGTCCGTGACCAGGGAGAGGGCATCCCGCCCGAGCTGGCCACGCGCGTGTTCCGGCAGTTCTGGCGGGGCAACGCCCGCCGCCGCGGTGGCACCGGGCTCGGCCTGTTCATCGTCAAGGGCCTGATCGAGGCCCATGGCGGCACCATCTCCGTGCAGCGGGGGCCCGAGGGCGGGGCCGAGTTCCGATTTATGGTGCCCACCGGCACCCCTGACTTCGCCTGAGCGTGGATGCAGGCCCGGTGGGCTCTCCCGACTAGACTCGTTGCCGCTTAAGCCCTGGATTCGGAGCTCTCTTGTCTAACTACGACCCGGTTGAGGTGACCCCGCTGCACGCCGATGAGATGGTGCGCATGCAGGCCGACGCGCTCGACGCCATCAAGGCGGCGCGCGACCTCGACGAACTCAAGCAGGTACGGCTCGCGCACGCCGGTGACCGCTCGCCGATCGCCCTGGCCAACCGTGAGATCGGCGCCCTGCCGCCGGCGGCCCGCGCCGAGGCGGGCAAGCGCATCGGCGGTGCCCGCAAGGCCGTCACCGAGGCTCTCGCCGAGCGCCAGGCCCAGCTGGAGGCCGAGCGTGACGAGCGGGTCCTCGTCGAGGAGACCGTCGACGTCACGCTGCCCGCCGACCGCGCCCCGCGCGGCGCCCGGCACCCTCTGACCACCCTGCAGGAGCGCGTCGCCGACGCGTTCGTCGCGATGGGCTACGAGGTGGCCGAGGGCCCCGAGCTGGAAGGCGAGTGGTTCAACTTCGACGCGCTGAACATCTCGCCCGACCACCCGGCGCGCTCGGAGCACGACACCTTCTTCGTGGAGTCGGTCGACTCCGGCATGGTGCTGCGCACGCAGACCTCGCCGGTGCAGATCCGGGCCCTGCTCAGCCGGAGCCTGCCGGTCTATGTGATCTCGCCCGGCAAGGTGTTCCGCACCGACGAGCTCGACGCCACCCACACCCCGGTCTTCCACCAGGTCGAGGGGCTGGCGATCGACGAGGGCCTGACCATGGCCCACCTCAAGGGCACCCTCGACCGGTTCGCCGAGGTCATGTTCGGCGAGGGCATCACGACCAGGTTCCGGCCGAACTACTTCCCGTTCACCGAGCCGTCCGCCGAGATGGACCTGAAGTGCTTCGTCTGCCGGGGCGCCTCCGCGGTGCCCGGCAACCCGCACTGCCGCACCTGCAAGTCCGAGGGCTGGATCGAGTGGGGCGGCTGCGGCATGGTCAACCCGCGGGTGCTCATCGCCTGCGGCGTCGACCCCGGCCGCTACAGCGGCTTCGCTTTCGGCATGGGCATCGAGCGCACGCTGATGTTCCGCCACAACGTCGAAGACATGCGCGACATGGTCGAGGGAGACGTCCGCTTCACGCTCCCGTTCGGGATGGAGGTCTGATGAAGGTCCCGCTTTCATGGCTGCGGGAGTATGTCGATCTCCCCGCCGTCACCGCCCAGGAGGTCGCCGACAGGCTCACCGCCGCGGGCCTCAAGCTGGAGGCCGTCACCTCCTATGGCCACGACGTCAAGAACGTGGTCGTCGGCGAGGTGCTCGCCATCGAGGAACTGCAGGGCTTCAAGAAGCCCATCCGGCACTGCCAGGTCGAGGTGGGAGAGGCCGCGCCGCGTGAGATCGTCTGCGGCGCGACCAACTTCGCCGTCGGCGACCGGGTGCCGGTCGTGCTGCCCGGCGGCGTGCTGCCCGGCGGCTTCGAGGTCGGCGCCCGCAAGACCTACGGACGGATGTCCGAGGGCATGATCTGCTCCGAGCGCGAGCTCGGGCTGGGCGACGAGCACGGCGGCATCATGGTGCTGGCCGAGGGCACCCCGATCGGGGCCGACGTGGTCGAGCTGCTCGGCCTGCGTGACGACGTGATCGAGCTGGAGATCACCCCGGACATCGGCTACGCGCTGTCGATCCGCGGTGTGGCCCGTGAGGCGGCCACCGCCTTCGGCTCGGCCTTCCTCGACCCGGCCGACGTCTCCCCGCCCGCCGGCGCGGGGCCGTCCTATCCGGCCTCCATCGCCGACCCGGCCGCCTGCGACCGTTTCGTGCTGCGCGAGGTGCAGGGCTTCGACCCGGCGGCGCCCAGCCCGCTGTGGCTGCGCGTACGGCTCACCCGCGCCGGCATGCGCCCGGTCTCGCTGGCCGTCGACGTCACCAACTACGTGATGCTGGAGCTCGGCCAGCCCCTGCACGCCTTCGACGCCGCCAGGCTGACCGGCGGGATCGTGGTGCGCCGGGCCGAGCCGGGCGAGACGCTGGAGACGCTCGACCACGTCGTCCGCAAGCTCGACCCGGAAGACATCCTGATCACCGACGCGTCGGGGGCGATCTCGATGGCCGGGACCATGGGTGGCCTGCACACCGAGATCTCCGAGGCCTCCACCGACATCGTGATCGAGGCCGCGCACTTCTCCGCCAGCGGCGTGGCGCGGATGTCCCGCCGCCACAACCTGGTCAGCGAGGCGTCCAAGCGCTTCGAGCGGGGCGTGGACCGGGAGCTGCCGCTGTACGCCTCCTGGCGCGCGGCCCAGCTCCTGGCGGAGCTCGGCGGCGGCACGATCCAGCCGGGCGTGACCCATGCCGAGGCCGAGGTCGAGCCGGTCCGCATCTCCATCCCGAGCGGCCACCCCGGCAGGGTCGCCGGGATCGGCTACGACCGGGAGACCGTGATCCGCCGCCTTGAGCAGGTCGGCTGCACGGTCGCCGGCGGCGCGGTCGCCCCCGCCGATGAGATCGCCGCCAAGCTCGCGGTCACCGGCGACGACATGCTGACGGTCACCCCGCCTTCCTGGCGGCCCGACCTCACCGACCCGAACGACCTCGCCGAGGAGGTCATCCGGCTCGAAGGCTACGAGAACCTGCCCTCGATCCTGCCGGCCGCCCCGGCGGGCGCCGGTCTCAGCGAGGGCCAGCGGCTGCGCCGCCGGGTGGGCCGGGCGCTGGCCGCCTCCGGCTACGTCGAGATCCTGGCCTACCCCTTCGTCGGGGAGCGTGACTTCGACAACCTGCAACTGCCCGCCGACGACGCGCGCCGCCGGGCCGTACGGCTGGCCAACCCGCTCAGCGAGGATGAGCCGCTGATGCGGACCACGCTGCTGCCGGGGCTGCTCAAGACGCTGGTCCGCAACGTGGGCCGGGGTTTCGGCGACACCGCGCTGTTCGAGACGGGCCTGGTCTACCGGCCGTCCCAGGGCGCGGCCAAGACCGCGCCGGTGCTCGGGGTGGACCGCAGGCCGAGCGAGGAGGAGCTCGCCTCCATCGAGTCCGCGCTGCCCGCCCAGCCGCTCCGGGTGGCAGCCGTGCTGGCCGGGGAGTTCGAGCGCTCCGGATGGTGGGGCCAGGGACGCGCGGCCGCCTGGGCGGACGCCGTCGAGGCGGCCCGCACGGTGGCCCGCGAGGCCGGGGTCACCCTCGAGGTCCGTGCCGACCGGCACGAGCCCTGGCACCCGGGCCGCTGCGCGGCCCTGTACGCCGGGAATGTGCTCGTCGGTCACGCCGGTGAGCTGCACCCGCGCGTCATCGAGGCCTACGGCCTGCCCGCGCGCACCAGCGCGATGGAGCTGGAGCTGACCAGGCTGGAGCCGCTGTCGGCCGGTCCGGCGCAGGCCCCCGCGGTCTCCTCCTACCCGGTCGCCACGCAGGACGTCGCGCTCGTCGTCGAGGCCGCCACCCCGGTGGCCGAGGTGGAGAGGGCGCTGCGCGAGGGGGCGGGCGAGCTGCTGGAGTCGGTCCGGCTGTTCGACGTCTACACCGGGGCCCAGACCGGCGAGGGCAGGAAGTCCCTGGCCTACACCCTGCGGTTCCGGGCGCCGGACCGGACGCTGACCGTCGAGGAGACCACCGCGGCCCGCGACGCGGCCGTGGCGCTCGCCGGCGAGCGCACCGGAGCCCAGCTCCGCGGCGTCTGAGGCACATCTGAGAGGGCCCCGGCGGCGCCGCCGCCGGGGCCCTCGCCTTCGGCGAGGACGATTCCGGGAGGGACGATGAGACACCTGCTGGTGTTCGCCGAGCGCGACGACGCCGAGGAGGTCGCCGAGAGCGTGGCCGAGGAGTTCCCGCGGATCGGCGTGCCCGCGGTCGTCCGGGAGACCCTCGCGGGAGAGGACGACGCCGAGGACGCCCAGTGGGTCGTGGTCGTCGAAGATCCCGGCGGGACGCTGGAGGCCGGTCACCTGGCGTGGCTGGAGGCGCTGGCGGAGGAGTACGACGGCTGGCGCGAGGCCGGCTGACCGGTTCGGGGCCAGGCGCTCCCGCCCCCCCGCCGCCTCCGGCTCCGTACGCCGGCCGTCGTGTCCTCGCAGGGGCGACGGGCCCCGCCCGGTGCGCGAGCCCGCGTCGTGTCCTCGCAGGGGCGACAGGCCCGTCCGGCGGACGGGGCCGGCCGCCGCCGGGGCTCAGGTCTCGGTGACGGCCTCGCGGCGGGCGCGCTCCCTGACCGCGTGCTCATCGGTGCGGGCGTCGTAGCCACGGAACCTGGGCAGCAGCCCGGCCATCGCGACCACCGCGCCGACGCACAGCAGGCCGCCGGCGCCCAGGGAGAAGCGGGTCCCGCCGAGATCGCCCATCAGGCTCGCCCTGGCGTTGCCGAGCATCGGACCGCTGGTGTAGGAGAGCAGCTCGATGCCGGCCAGACGGCCGCGGAACTCGTCCGGGATGGTCTGGTTCCAGATCGTGGAGCGGAAGACGCCGCTGATCATGTCGGCCGCCCCGGCCAGCGCCAGGCAGGCGAAGACGCCCCAGGCGGTCGGCATGACGGCCGCCAGCGCCACCGCGGCGCCCCATCCGATCGCCGCGACGATGACGCCCAGACCGTGGCGGTGGACGTGGTTGGTCCAGCCGGAGGTGACCGAGGCGACCAGCGAGCCGATGGCCGAGGCGGAGAAGAACAGGCCCTGCGCCTCGGGGACGCCGAGCTCGTCGGCGAGGAAGGGGTAGAGCGCGGTGGAGAAGGCGAAGACCATCGCGGCGACGTCCACCAGGTAGGTGCCCATCAGGTCGGGGCGGCCCACGGCGTAGCGGACGCCCTCGACCAGTGCCCTGACCGACGGCGGGGGAGCGTCCTCGGACTGCGGTGGGGCCTTCACCGGCCAGAGCAGGGCCAGGGAGATCAGGAACGTCGCGACGTTGACGCCGTAGGTGGTGGCGAAGCCGGACCAGACGACGAGCAGGCCGCTGAGACCGGGGGCGACGATGGCGCCGAGGTTCCAGCGGAAGCTGGTCAGCGCGGCGGCGGCGGTGAGCTGGTCGTGCCTGACCACGCGTGGCATCAGCGACTCCAGGCTGGGCCGCTGCAGGCTGCCCAGGCCCGCCGAGAGCGCGCCGACCACGTACAGCACCCAGACCTGCGGCTCGGGCAGCATCGCGTTGAGCATCAGGACCACGACCGTGGCGCAGAGCCCCGCCTCGGTGTAGAGGATGATCTTGCGCCGGTCCAGCGCGTCCGCGATCGCCCCGCCCCACAGGCCGCAGACCACCATCGGCACGAACTCGGCCACGCTGACCAGGCCGACCGCCAGGTAGGAGTCGTCGGTGAGCTCCTTCATCTGCAGCGGGACCGCGACCAGGGTGAGGAAGGTGCCGAACATCGTGATCATCCCCGAGCCGAACAGCAGCCGGAAGTCACGGGAGTCGCGCAGCGGGCTCAGATCCATTTTCAGCCGGCGGGCCAGCGTTCTGAGCGGTCGATCGGCAGTTTCAGGCACGGACAGCTAGTCTCGGCGCCGGCCCGCGCCAGGGCAACTGGTTTTGGGCCGGACCGGACGGCCCGCGCCGGCACAGGCCGCTCCGGGCCGGACCGTCCGGCCCGCGTCGCGGCGGACCGTCCGGCCCGCCGCCGGGGGCGTCAGGAGCCCAGGACCTCCTTGCGCAGGTGGGTCTTGAGGATCTTGCCGCCGGGGTTGCGGGGGAGTTCGGTCTCGCGGACCCAGAACCGGACCGGGACCTTGAAGGCCGCGATCCGCTCACGCAGGAAGGCCTGGAGCTCCTCGGCGCTCGCCGGGGACGCCAGCCGTACCACCGCGCCGACCTCCTCGCCCAGCTCGTCGTGGGGGATGCCGATCACCGCGACGTCGTCCACCGCCGGATGCTCGAACAGCGCGGCCTCCACCTCGGCGCAGTAGACGTTCTCGCCGCCGCGGATGACCATGTCCTTGGCCCGGTCCACGATGAACACGAACCCCTCCTCGTCCACCCGTGCCAGGTCGCCGGTGTGCAGCCAGCCGCCGATGAAGGTCTCGGCGGTGGCCTCGGGGTGGTTCCAGTAGCCGAGGATCACGTTCGGGCCGCGCAGGCAGAGCTCGCCGACCTCGCCGACAGGCAGCTCGTCGCCGAGCGGGTCGGCGATCTTCACCTCGACCACGGGCACCGGCAGACCGATGCTGTCGGGCTTGGCGAGGTAGTCCACGCCGGCGTTGTTGATGGTCAGCGCGGTGGTCTCGGTCAGGCCGTACCCGTTGGAGGGGGAGCGGCTGGGCAGCAGCTCGGTGATGCGCTCCAGCAGCTTGGGCGGGGCCGGGGCGCCGCCGTAGCCGAGGGAGTTGAGGCTGGAGATGTCGAACTTGCCCAGGTCGGGGTGGGACAGCAGCTGCCACACGTTGGTGGGCACGCCGCTGAACGTGGTGACCCGCTCGCGCTCGATCAGCTCCAGGGCCCGTCCGGCGTCCCACTTGTACATCAGCACCAGGCCGCTGCCGGTGAACATGGTGGTGGTCATCACGGCGAAGCAGCCGGTGACGTGGAAGAGCGGCACGGTGAGCAGGGTGACGCGGCGCTTGCCGGCCGACTCCGCCGGGTCCTGGCCCGCCCGCGCCACGCTGCGCAGCAGGCTGTAGGCGACGGTCATGGGGGACTGGCCGAGGTTGCGGTGGCTGCCGAGGGCGCCCTTGGGGCGGCCGGTGGTGCCCGAGGTGTAGAAGATCGTGGCCGGATCCTCCGGGGAGAGCTCGACCGGCGGCAGCGTCACCCCGGCCTCGACCGGGCCCAGCACGTCCTCGAACGCGCGGGCGCCCTCGGGCACCTCGCCCCGGGCCACGATCAGGGCCTGTGCCAGGCCGGCGAGCTTGGTGGCGCGCTCGCCGTCGGCGATCAGCACCTTGGCCCCGGAGTCCGACAGCCCGTACTCCAGCTCCTGCGTGGTCCACCAGGCGTTGAGCGGCACGGCCACCGCCCCGGCGGCCAGTGCGGCGGAGAAGGCGATCACCCACTCCGGGTAGTTGCGCATGGCGATGGCGATCCGGTCGCCCTTGACCACGCCGTACTCCTCCACCAGGCGCCGCGCCAGTGTCGCCGCCCGCCGGAAGTGCTCCTCGTAGGTGATGTGCTCGTCCTCGTAGGACAGGAAGACCTTGTCGCCGTGGAACCGGCTCGTCTCGAGGAGCGCGCGGAAGTGACCCGGAGCGTGCTTCCACGTCCGGACGGTGCCGCCGTGACCGGCGACCTCCTCCATCTCGAAAAGCTGGCCTGGACCGGTGAGCTGGGCCTGGACCTGGTCGTGGGTGACAGTCATGCGTTCGTACTCCCCGGGTGCGGAGGGACCGGAAACGTCACGATACCGACCGGTAGGTACGTGCAACAGTGCCGAAATGTCACCGCCGTCAGCCCCGCATGATCATGCATGTAGATATATGCCTTTTTGGGTGCTTATGGCCTGCTTAACGGTCAGTGTGTCTCCGGAGCGGCCGGAGCAGGTACTTGCATGACAATCCCTAAGAGTGCATACTCTCTCTAGTAAGTTCATGAGCAAAAATGAATGACTATGCAATCTAGGGGGACGGATGAGAGCGGCGATCGCCGGTGCCAGCGGCTATGCCGGGGGCGAGCTGCTGCGCCTGCTGCTGTCGCACCCCCAGATCGAGATCGGCGCGCTGACCGCGGGCTCCAACGCCGGCGCCGCGCTCGGCGCCCACCAGCCGCACCTGACCCCGCTGGCCGACCGGATCCTGCTGGACACCACGGCCGACACCCTCGGCGGCCACGACCTCGTCTTCCTCGCCCTCCCGCACGGCCAGTCCGCGGCCGTCGCCGAGCAGCTCGGCGAGGACACCCTCGTCGTCGACTGCGGCGCCGACTTCAGGCTCACCGACCCCGCGGCCTGGGAGCACTTCTACGGCGGCGCCCACGCGGGCGCCTGGCCCTACGGCCTGCCCGAGCTACCCGGCCAGCGTGACAGGCTCCGCGCCACCAGCAGGATCGCCGTCCCCGGCTGCTACCCCACGGCCGTCACCCTGGCCCTGTTCCCCGCCTTCGCCGCGGGTCTGGCCGGGCCCGACGTGGTCGTGGTGGCCGCCACCGGCACCAGCGGAGCGGGCAGGTCGCTCAAGCCCCACCTGCTGGGCAGCGAGGTGATGGGCTCGGTCAGCGCCTACGGCGTCGGCGGCGTCCACCGGCACACCCCGGAGATGGAGCAGAACCTCTCCCCGCTGGCGGGCGAGCCGGTGAAGGTCTCCTTCACCCCCATGCTGGCCCCGATGAGCCGTGGCATCCTCGCCACCTGCACGGTCCCGGCCAGGCCCGGCGTCACCGCCCAGGTCCTGCGCGAGGCGTACGAGGCCGCGAGCAAGGACGAGCCGTTCCTGCGGCTGCTCCCGGAGGGGCAGTGGCCCGCGACCTCGATGACCCTCGGCGCCAACGTCGCCGCCCTCCAGGTGACCCTGGACGAGCGCGCCGGACGCATCGTCGCCGTCATCGCCATCGACAACCTGACCAAGGGCACCGCGGGAGGCGCGATCCAGAGCGCCAACCTCGCCCTCGGCCTGCCAGAAGAGCTCGGCCTGCCTCTCAATGGAGTTGCCCCATGAGTGTGACCGCCCCCCTCGGCTTCCGGGCAGCGGGTGTCGCCGCCGGAATCAAGTCCGGTGACGCCCGCGACCTCGCGCTCGTCGTCAACGACGGCCCGTCGCGCGCGGCGGCAGGCGTCTTCACCGGCAACCGCGTCAAGGCCGCGCCGGTGCTCTGGTCCCAGCAGGTGCTGGCCGGGGGCCGGGTCCACGCGGTCGTCCTCAACTCCGGCGGCGCCAACGCCTGCACCGGCCCGCTCGGCTTCCAGGACACCCACGCCACCGCCGAGAAGGTCGCCGAGGCGCTGCAGGAGTCGGCGGGCGAGATCGCGGTCTGCTCCACCGGCCTGATCGGCGAGCGGCTGCCGATGGAGGCGCTGCTGGACGGGGTGGACCTCGCGGTCTCCCAGATCAGCAGGGACGGCGGCCTGGCCGCCGCCGACGCCATCCGCACCACCGACACCGTCTCCAAGATCTCCTTCAGGCGGGGCGAGGGCGGCTACATGGTCGGCGGCATGGCCAAGGGGGCGGGCATGCTCGCCCCCGCCCTGGCCACCATGCTCTGTGTGATCACCACCGACGCCGACGTACCCGCCGACCAGCTCGACGCGGTGCTCCGCGGGGCGACCCGCGTCACCTTCGACCGGCTCGACGCCGACGGCTGCATGTCCACCAACGACACCGTCCTGCTGCTGGCCAGCGGCGCCTCCGGTGTCACCCCGGACCTCGGCGAGTTCGAGCAGGTGGTCCGCTCCGTCTGCGCCGACCTCGCCCGCCAGCTCCTGGTGGACGCCGAGGGCGCCACCAAGGCCATCGCCATCGAGGTGGTCGGCGCCGCGTCGGAGGACGACGCGGTGCTCGTCGGCCGCGCCGTCTCGCGTTCCAACCTTCTCAAGTGCGCCATCCACGGCGAGGACCCCAACTGGGGACGGGTGCTGGCGGCGGTCGGCACCACCGACGCCGTCTTCGAGGCCGACCGGCTCAACGTGGCCATCAACGGTATCTGGATCTGCCGGGGCGGCGCCGCCGGGGACGACCGGTCCAAAGTGGACCTGCGCCCCCGCGACGTGACGATCACCATCGACCTGTCGGCCGGCCCCCACTCGGCGACGGTCCACACCACCGACCTCACCGCCGCCTACGTCCACGAGAACTCGGCGTACTCCTCATGAGGACCGACGACGCCCTGGCCAAGGCGCACACACTGATCGAGGCGCTGCCCTGGCTCGCCCGCTTCAACGGCGCGACCGTCGTCATCAAATACGGCGGCAACGCGATGACCGAGGAGCACCTGCGGGAGAAGTTCGCCGCCGACGTCGTCTTCCTGCGCTACGCCGGGCTCAGGCCGGTGATCGTGCACGGCGGCGGACCGCAGATCAACGCCCAGCTCGACAGGCTCGGCATCGAGTCCACCTTCACCGCCGGGCTCCGGGTCACCACCCCCGAGGCCATGCAGGTCGTCAGGATGGTGCTGGTCGGCCAGGTCAACCGCGACGTGGTCGGCCTGATCAACCAGCACGGACCGTTCGCCATCGGCATGTCGGGCGAGGACGCCCACCTGTTCACCGCCGTCCGCAAGCACGCCGTCGTCGACGGCGCCCAGGTGGACATCGGCCAGGTCGGGGACATCGTCAACGTCGAGGCCGGAGCCGTGCAGGCGCTGCTGGACGACGGGCGGATCCCGGTGATCTCCTCCATCGCACGCGGCGACGACGGCACCGTCTACAACGTCAACGCCGACACCGCCGCCGCCGCGCTCGCGGTGGCGCTCCAGGCGACCAAGCTCATCGTCCTGACCGACGTCGAGGGCCTCTACCGCGACTGGCGCCCCGACGCCGGGGACGGCGGCAACGAGGTCATCAGGCAGCTGTCGGCCACCGAGCTCGGCGCGCTCCTGCCCGGCCTGTCCAGCGGCATGGTGCCCAAGATGGAGGCGTGCCTGACCGCCGTCCAGGGCGGCGTGCCCCAGGCGCACGTGCTCGACGGCCGGGTGCCCCACTCGGTGCTGCTGGAGATCTTCACCGACGAGGGCGTCGGAACCATGGTGCTGCCGGACGCCGCCAGGACCCCGGCCGTGCCGAGCCTGGTCAACCGGCGGCTGACCGCCACCATCAAGCTGAACGGGAGCGACAAGTGAGCCCGCACGAGCGTCCTGCCACAGACGCGCTCAGCAAGCGCTTCGAGGCCGTCTTCATGCCGAACTACGGCGTGCCGCCCGTGGCGCTGGCGCGCGGCGAGGGATCGAAGGTCTGGGACGTCGACGGCCGCGAATACCTCGACCTGATCGGCGGCATCGCCGTCAGCTCGCTCGGCCACGCCCATCCGGCGCTGGTGGAGGCCGTCTCCGGCCAGGTCGCCACGCTCGCCCACACCAGCAACCTGTTCCTGCACGAGCCGGAGGTGCTGCTCGCCGAACGCCTGCTCGGCCTGCTCGGCGCCCCGGCCAGGGTCTTCCTCACCAACTCGGGCACCGAGGCCAACGAGGCCGCGCTCAAGCTGGCCATCAAATACGGCAAGGCACAGGGCCGCCCCTACTTCGTGGCCGCCGAGAACGCCTTCCACGGCCGGACCCTCGGCGCGCTCTCGCTGACCGGCAAGCCGTCGATCCGCGACCAGTTCGGCCCGTTCCCGGTCGACGTCCGGTTCGTCCCCTACGGCGACGCCGACGCGCTGAAGAACGCCGTCACCCAGGAGTGCGCCGCGCTCTTCCTCGAGCCCACCCAGGGCGAGGCCGGAGTCGTCCCCCCGCCCGACGGCTACCTCAAGGCCGCCAGGGAGGTCTGCGACGCGACCGGCGCCCTGCTGGTCGCCGACGAGATCCAGTCCGCGATCGGCCGCACCGGGCACTGGTTCGCCCACCAGCACGACGGCGTCCTGCCCGACGTGCTGACCCTGGCCAAGGGCCTCGGCGGCGGCATGCCGATCGGCGCCTGCATCGGCTTCGGCCCGGCCGGCACGATCTTCGCCAAGGGCGACCACGGCTCCACCTTCGGGGGAAACCCCGTCTCGGCCGCCGCCGCGCTCGCCGTACTCGACACGATCGACAAGGACGGCCTGCTGGAGCACGTCCGCACGGTCGGCGCGCAGCTCGCCGAGGGCATCGCCGCGATCGACCACCCGCTGCTGGCGGGCGTCCGCGGCCGGGGCCTGTGGCTGGCCGCCGTGCTGACCGCCGACCGCTCCGCGCAGGTCCAGGCGGCGGCTCAGGAGGCCGGATTCCTGGTCAACGCCCTGCAGCCCGACGCGGTACGGCTCGCGCCCCCGCTGGTGATCACCTCCGAGCAGGTCGCCGCCTTCGTGGCCGCGCTCCCCGCAATCCTTGACGAGGCCGCCGATGACTGACAACCGCACCGACTCCACGCCGGCCAGGCACTTCCTGCGCGACGACGACCTGTCGCCCGCCGAGCAGGCCGAGGTGCTCGACCTGGCCCAGGCCATGAAGAAGGACCGCTACGGTTACCGGCCGTTCGAGGGCCCGCAGACCGTCGCGGTGCTCTTCGACAAGCCGTCCACCCGGACACGGATCTCCTTCGCCGTCGGCATCGGCGAACTCGGCGGCCTCCCCCTGATCATCGACGCCGGATCCTCGCAGATGGGCCGGGGCGAGTCGATCGAGGACACCGCCCGGGTCCTGGAGCGCCAGGTCGGCGCCATCGTGTGGCGCACCTCGGGACAGGAGAGGATCGAGGCCATGGCCTCAGCGTCCTCGGTGCCCGTGGTGAACGCCCTCACCGACGAGTTCCACCCCTGCCAGATCCTCGCCGACCTGCAGACCGTCAGGGAACACCTCGGCAGGACCGCCGGGCTCACCCTGACCTACCTCGGAGACGGCGCCAACAACATGGCCCACTCCTACCTGCTGGGCGGGGCCCTGGCCGGCATGCACGTGCGGATCGCCTCCCCGGCCGGATACCAGCCGGACCCGGAGATCCTGCGGCGGGCCGGCGAGCTCGCCGCCGGGACCGGCGGATCGGTCGCCGTGCTGCCCGACGCGGGCGTGGCCGCCGACGGCGCCGACGTCATCGCCACCGACACCTGGGTCTCGATGGGCCAGGACGGCAAGGAGCAGCGGGTCGCCGACCTGACGCCCTTCCAGGTCAACGCCGAGCTGATGGGCCGGGCGGCCCCCGGCGCGATCGTGCTGCACTGCCTGCCCGCCTACCGGGACCTGGAGATCGCCGCCGACGTCCTCGACGGACCGCAGAGCGTGGTGTGGGACCAGGCGGAGAACCGGCTGCACGCGCAGAAGGCCCTGCTGCACTGGCTGGTCTCGGCGACCCGGCGGGCGGCGGGCACGGGCGGGCATGACACCCTTGGCATGAGGCCCGAGAACGAGGCCACCCGATGATTCCCATGACCAAGGTCGCCCGCCAGGCGCGGATCGCTGAGCTGCTGGAGCGGCAGCCGGTCCGCTCCCAGCCCGACCTGGCCAAGCTCCTGCTGGAGAGCGGGGTGGAGGTCACCCAGGCCACCCTCTCCCGGGATCTGGACGAGCTCGGCGCGCTCAAGCTGCGCGCGGAGGACGGCTCCCTGGTCTACGCCCTGCCGGGCGAGGGCGGCGGCCGGATCCCGCTGGCCAGACTCGGCTCCGGTGAGTCGCCGGCCGCCCGGCTGAGCCGGCTCGCCGAGGAACTGCTCGTCTCCGCCGAGGCGTCCGCCAACCTGGTGATCGTCCGCACCCCGCCGGGGGCCGCGCAGTTCCTCGCCTCCGCCATCGACCACGCCGACTGGAAGTCCATCCTCGGCACGGTGGCCGGAGACGACACGATCCTCGTCATCAGCCGGGATCCGACGGGCGGGGAAGCGGTCGCCGAGGCCCTGCTCAGGCACGCCGACCGACGTACCTAGCCCGCTCCGGCGGGCCGCCCCAGCAGCTCCACCCACCACCTGTGACGAAAAGACTTTGGGAGAACTGATCATGACTGACCGGGTCGTACTCGCCTTCTCCGGCGGCCTCGACACATCTGTTGCCATCCCCTTCCTCGCCGAGAAGACCGGCGCCGAGGTCATCGCCGTGGCCGTCGACGTCGGCCAGGGCGGCGAGGACATGGAGGTCATCCGGAAGCGGGCCATCGACTGCGGCGCCGTGGAGTCCGTCGTCGTGGACGCCCGCGAGGAGTTCGCCGCCGACTTCTGCGTGCCCGCCCTGCAGGCCAACGCCCTCTACATGGACCGCTACCCGCTGGTCTCCGCGCTGTCGCGGCCGCTGATCGTCAAGCACCTGGCCGCCGCCGCCAAGGAGTTCGGCGGCACCCACGTCTCGCACGGCTGCACCGGCAAGGGCAACGACCAGGTCCGCTTCGAGGCCGGCCTGGCCGCGCTCTTCCCCGAGCTCAAGGTCATCGCCCCGGCCCGCGACTACGCGTGGACCCGGGACAAGGCGATCGCCTACGCCGAGGAGAAGAACCTGCCGATCGAGACCACCAAGAAGAACCCCTTCTCGATCGACCAGAACATCTGGGGCCGCGCCGTCGAGACCGGCTTCCTGGAGGACGTCTGGAACGGCCCCACCGAGGACGTCTACTCCTACACCGCCGACCCGGCCCAGCCGCGCGAGGCCGACGAGGTCATCATCAGCTTCGTCAAGGGCGTCCCGGTGGCGCTCGACGGGCGGCACCTGACCCCGTTCCAGATCATCGCCGAGCTCAACCAGCGCGCCGGCGCCCAGGGCGTGGGCCGGCTCGACATGGTCGAGGACCGGCTCGTCGGCATCAAGTCCCGGGAGGTCTACGAGGCACCCGGCGCCATCGCGCTGATCACCGCGCACATGGAGCTGGAGAACGTCACCGTCGAGCGGGACCTCGCCCGGTTCAAGCGGTCGGTCGACCAGCGCTGGGGCGAGCTCGTCTACGACGGCCTCTGGTTCTCCCCGCTCAAGAAGGCCCTGGACGTCTTCATCGCCGAGGCCCAGCAGCACGTCACCGGCGAGATCCGGATGACCCTGCACGGCGGCCGGGCCACGGTCACCGGCCGGCGCTCCGAGGCCTCGCTGTACGACTTCAACCTCGCCACCTACGACACCGGCGACACCTTCGACCAGTCGCTGGCCAAGGGCTTCGTCGAGCTGTGGAGCCTGCCCTCGAAGATCGCGGCCGCCCGGGACGCCCGACTGGCCTGATTGGGCTATGGTCGCGGATTGAACTGGGAGGAGAACAACGGTGACTGATGGTGGTAAGCCGATGCGGCTGTGGGGCGGCCGGTTCGAGGGGGGGCCGGCCGACGCGCTGACCAGGCTCTCGGTGAGCGTGCACTTCGACTGGCGGCTCGTGCCGTACGACCTGCTGGCCTCGCGCGCGCACGCCCGGGTGCTGCACCGCGCCGGGCTGCTCACCGAGGAGGAGCTGGGGCGCATGATCGGCGCCCTGGACGACCTGGAGCAGGCGTGCAAGGCGGGTGAGTTCCGGCCCACGGTGGCCGACGAGGACGTCCACACCGCCCTGGAGCGCGGCCTGCTGGAGCGCCTCGGCACGCTCGGCGGCAAGCTCCGCGCCGGCCGCAGCCGCAACGACCAGGTGGCCACCGACCTCCGCCTCTACCTCCGCGACCACGTCCGGCACATCGTGTCCCGGCTCGTCGAGCTGGAGACCGCGCTGATGAGCCAGGCCGAGGAGCACGCCGAGACGGCCGCCCCCGGCATGACCCACCTGCAGCACGCCCAGCCGGTCTCCTTCGGCCACCAGCTCCTGGCCCACGTGCACGCGTTCGCCCGCGACATCGAGCGGCTGCGCGACTGGGACCGGCGGGCGGCGGTCTCCCCGCTCGGCTCCGGCGCGCTCGCCGGATCGTCGCTGCCGCTGGACCCGCAGGCCGTGGCCAGGGAGCTCGGATTCGACTCCGCCGCGCCCAACTCGATGGACGCGGTCGCCGACCGTGACTTCGCCGCGGAGTTCCTGTTCGACGCGGCGATGATCGGCATGCACCTGTCGCGGCTGGGCGAGGAGATCGTCCTGTGGGCCTCGCAGGAGTTCCGCTGGATCGAGATGGACGACGCCTACTCCACCGGCTCGTCGATCATGCCGCAGAAGAAGAACCCGGACGTCGCCGAACTCGCCCGGGGCAAGAGCGGCCGTCTCATCGGCAACCTCATGTCGCTGCTGACGACGCTCAAGGGCCTGCCGCTGACCTACAACCGTGACCTGCAGGAGGACAAGGAGCCGGTGTTCGACTCGGTCGACACCCTGCTGCTGGTCCTGCCGGCCGTGGCCGGCCTGGTCGCCACCATGCGCGTCAACACCGCCAAGCTGGAGTCCTCGGCCCCCGACGGGTTCGCACTGGCCACCGACCTGGCCGAGCTGCTGGTCCGCCGGGGTGTCCCGTTCCGCGAGGCGCACGAGGCGGTCGGCCACCTGGTGGTCTGGTGCCAGGTCAACGACAAGGACTTCGACGAGCTCACCGACGAGGAGCTGGCCAAGGTCTCGCCGCACTTCACGCCCGACTCGCGCGAGGTCCTGTCGGTGCCGGGCGCGCTGGCGGCCCGCAAGGCGCACGGCGGCACGGCCCCCGACCGGGTCCGCGACCAGCTCACCGAGCTGCGTGAGGTCGTCGACGCCCAGGCGGCCTGGGCGAGCGGCAACTGATGCCGGCCGACGGACCCGGCGAGCCGGTGCTCGCCGGATCCGTGCCCCTGACCCGGGAGTTCTTCGACCGGCCCGGCCACGAGGTCGCCCCGGACCTGCTGGGGCGGGTGATCGTGCACGGGCCGGTCTCGGTCCGGCTCACCGAGGTCGAGGCCTACGGCATCCCCGGGGAGGACCCCGCCTCCCACACCTACCGGGGCCGGACGCCGCGCAACGCGGTGATGTTCGGGCCGCCGGGGCACCTGTACGTCTACTTCACCTACGGCATGCACTACTGCGCCAACATCGTCTGCCTCCCCGAAGGGGTGGGCTCGGGCGTGCTGCTACGGGCCGGTGAGGTGGTCGCCGGCGTCGAGGTGGCCCAGGCACGCCGGACGGCGGGCGCGAGCCGCACCGTCACCGCGCGCGACCTCGCGCGCGGGCCCGCCCGCCTGGCGGTGGCACTCGGCTTCACCCGGCAGGACGACGGGCTCGACGTCTGCCCGCCAGGTCCGGTGAACGTGCTGCGGGGCGATCCCCCCGGGGAGGGGGAGATCAGGTCGGGACCGCGCACCGGAGTCTCGTCCGCCCGGGAGACCCCCTGGCGCTTCTGGGTCGACGGCGACTCCACGGTCTCGCCCTACCGGCCGCATGTCCCGCGCCGCCGCTAGCCGCACCGGCCCGCCGGGCTGCCGGGCTGTCGATCCGGGTGAGCGGCGGCCGGCATCCGCCGGAGGCCGCGGTCCCGGGGACACGCCCGTTCTCCGGCCACGGGCGATTCCGAGTGGCGCGGCGGTGCCGCCATCGGGCAGGCTGTACAGAGCGGTAAATGTCCCTTCGACTGGAAAGCAAGGATCGTGACCGACATCCTCGATGAGCTCGAATGGCGCGACGTCATCGCGCAGACCACCGATGCCGACGCGCTGCGCACGGCACTCGCCGAGGGGCCGATCACGGTTTATGCGGGCTTCGACCCGACCGCTCCGTCGCTGCACGCCGGAAACCTGGCCACGCTGCTGATCCTCACCCGCTTCCAGCGGGCCGGCCACCGCCCGATCGGCTTGGTCGGCGGTGCCACCGGCCTCATCGGCGACCCCAGCGGCCGCAGCACCGAGCGCTCGCTGAACTCCTCCGAGGTCGTCGCCGAATGGGTCGCGAGGATCCGCGTCCAGGTGGAGAAGTTCCTCTCCTTCGACGACGGGCCCACCGGCGCGACCCTGGTCAGCAACCTCGACTGGACCGCGGAGATGTCGGCGATCGACTTCCTCCGTGACGTCGGCAAGCACTTCCCGGTCAACCGCATGCTCGCCCGGGAGTCGGTGTCGGCGCGGCTGGGCGGCGACGGGCTCAGCTACACCGAGTTCAGCTACCAGATCCTGCAGGCGAACGACTACCTGGAGCTCTACCGCCGGCACGGCTGCACGCTCCAGCTCGGCGGCAGCGACCAGTGGGGCAACATCACCGCCGGGGTCGACCTGATCCGCCGGGTGGAGGGCACGCACGCCCACGCCCTGACCGGCAAGCTGATCACCAAGGCCGACGGCACCAAGTTCGGCAAGACCGCCGGCGGCGCCATCTGGCTCGACCCGGCGCTGACCTCGCCGTACGCCTTCTACCAATACTGGCTGAACGCCGACGACCGGGATGTCGTCCGCTTCCTGAAGGTGTTCACCTTCCGCACCCACGACGAGATCGCCGAGCTGGAGAAGGCGGTCGCCGACCGGCCCGCGGCCCGTGAGGCGCAGCGGACGCTGGCCGAGGACGTCACGACCCTCGTCCACGGAGCCGACGAGCTGGCACGGGTGGTGGCGGCGTCGCGGGCGCTGTTCGGCCAGGGCTCGCTGGAGGAGCTCGACGCGCGGACGCTCGGCTCGGCGCTGGCCGAGGTGCCGCGTGCCGAGGTGCCCGCGCTGGGATCCTCGTTCGTCGACCTGCTGGCCGAGAGCGGACTGGTGGAGTCGAAGTCCGCCGCTCGCCGGGCGGTCAAGGAGGGCGGCGCCTACCTCAACAACGTGAAGATCACCGATGAGGCCTACGTGCCGTCGGCCGGTGACCTGCTGCACGGCCGCTTCCTGGTGCTGCGCCGTGGCAAGCGGTCCATCGGAGGCGTCGAGGTCACCGCCTGACGTTCTCCGTACGGCTGCCGCCCGCCCGCTCACGGCCCGCGCACCCGACGGTCCGGCCACTCACGGTCCGCGCACCTGGCGGCCCAGACATGCATGACACGACGCCCCGGCTCCGGCCGGGGCGTCAGTCGTTGGGCGGGATGTCAGCCCTCTGGATTTGACGATGCTCCGGAGGCGGCCTAGTGTTCTCAATGCCCCGGGAGCGAGCCGGACGCCGGATCGGCGGACGGGCCCCAGGGCCGACCCCCACTGAACGGACCTTCCCCTTCGGTGTCTGCGCATATCACCTGGAAAACCAGATGGTTTGACGCGACCTGGATGACTAGGTAAGTTTAGAGGGTTGCCCCGGAGACGGAGCACGCAAAACTTTAGTCAAGCTGGACCGGCTTGTGGCAAGTAGCTCAAAATGAGCGGTTTGACACGAAAAGGTCAGGCAAGCTAAGATCGAAATACCGAACGGAACGCCCCGGAGCCGGGACCATGGTCACGGTGACGGAGAACGCGTCCGTTTCTTGAGAACTCAACAGTGTGTTAAAAGCCAGTGCATGAAGCACAACCCCGTCCC